>CALBOT010000100.1 GCA_937896695.1 uncultured Candidatus Nitrosopelagicus sp.
CTAAACCAATTGTTAACCACCATACAATAAAAAATGGATTTAATGCACTAAGTAAAATTCCTGCTAGAAATGGACCTTGACCTGATTTTGTTTCTAAGCTAAATTTTTGTTTTGTAACTGTTCTAATTTGTAAAAAAGCAAATCCAAATAGACCTATTGCACCTAATACTGTTATTGTCGTTCTAATTTCTGGAACACTTTCTATAGAAAAAAATCCTATTCCTAACAACAATATCAATGGAAATTCCACAATAGTATGTCCTACAGCTATTTTTATTCCAGAAATTTTTCCTTCACGTAATCCATACATTACATTTGCAGCAAATAGTGGCCCTGGTGACATTACACCAGATGCCGAAATTACTACAACTAATCCTAAAAAACCAATTATCTCTTGCATGTTGAATTGAATCTGCTCTAGATATTAACGATAGATGTGGTCGCCTAAATCTTTTGTATCTTGAGTTGCTTGTTGCAGTTGTTCTTCAATAATTTTTGATTCATTTTCTAATTTTGTCATATTACAAGATATTCCTGGAATGATTTTAGAAAATGTTTCACATAAATTTGCAGTTGCTTTGAAATCTGGAATTTCTTTATTTGAACTCACTAGTAATACTATGACATCCTGACCTCGTGATGCACCCTCGTTCAATAATATTCCTGAGATTCCTGGAATTGTTGCGTGATCTACCATCGTAATTCCATTATCTACAAGTTTTCCTCTTGCATTTCCCGTTGACGCAACACCGAACACTTCTACATCGTCTGATCCTTTAACTGTGATACTACTTACAATTGTTGAACATTTTTTTTCTTCTGCCCAATCTAACATCATTCTTGCAGCGTTTCTATGCATTGTAACGTCTAGTGTAAGAAAAGATGAAAAAATTCCAACTTTAAGATCTTTATTTACAAATACTCTAGTTGCATAATTTGGCATGCCATTTTTTATAACACTAATTGGTGGAAATTTATCAGAATCAATATTTGCTTGTAATTCAAAATTTGACGTATTAATCAAGGATTCTGTAGCTATTGCACTTGTTATTCCAGATGATGGGAATCCGTTGACTAATGTGCCTCCTTCCAAATCTATTGGAACGATCTCTTTAATTTCTATGTCTTTAGTCATATTATACTCCACATTTCGTCTGTAAAATAATTTGTCTTCCTAGGAAAACTTTAAACTGTAAGTAATTCACAATTTGACGAATGCCTGAAAAAATTAAAGTCGCATTAGTTGGTTTAGGAAATTGTTTTTCTGGATTAATCCAAGGAATTGAATATTATTCTAAAAATCCTTCTCAAAAGGTTACTGGAATAATTCATGAGAATTTACGTGATTACACTATTCATGATATTGAATTTGTTGCTGGATTTGATGTTGGAGCAAACAAAGTAGGAAAACCGATCAATGACGCTATTTATGAATCGCCTAACATGGTGAATTGGATTGATAAAAATGACATGCCTAAGGCAAATGGAAACGTCTATGAAAGTCCTGCATTAGATGGTGTTGGTATATGGGTTGAAAATAAGGTAAAACCAATCGAAAGCGGAAAATCAGAATCTGAATTGCGTGAAGAAATAATCAAAGTTCTAAAAGAAACTGGAACTGAAATTATAGTCTCATATCTCCCTGTAGGTTCAGAAAAAGCAACACAATTTTGGGCTCAAGTGTGTTTGGATACAAATATTGCATTTGTTAATTGCATGCCTGCATTTATTGCATCTGATAAGGAATGGGCACAAAAATTCACTGATAAAAATATTCCAATCATTGGTGATGATATTAAAGGTCAAGTTGGAGCAACTATTGTCCATCGAACCCTTGCACGATTATGTGATGAGCGTGGAACAAAGATCGAAAAAACTTATCAGATTAATGTTGGAGGAAATACCGACTTTCTTAACATGAAAGAACAAGAACGTCTTGTTAGTAAAAAAATATCAAAAACTGAAAGCGTCCAAAGTCAATTGACAGATAGATTGGACGATGATGATATCTATGTAGGTCCTTCAGACTTTATTCCTTTCTTAGGCAATACAAAATTAATGTTCATGAGGATTGAAGGTAGACAGTGGGCAAATATTCCATACAACATGGAAGTTCGTTTAGAAGTTGACGATAAAGCAAATTCTGCTGGAATAGTAATTGATGCTATTCGTCTTGCAAAAATTGCTCTTGATCGAGGCATGGGAGGTCCGATTATTCCTGCTTCCGCATATCTTATGAAACACCCGATAGAACAAATGACTGATCCTGTAGCAAAAAGTAAAATCGAAGCCTTTGTGAAAGGCGAATAACCTCTACAATCTACATAGTAGCATTACAAAGTTTGTTACCAAAGTCAACATTACTTGTTCACATTAATTATGCGAGTCTAAACATCATATTCTTCATTGGTTCATGTAAAAAAAGTTGAGATCTTTGGTTTCAAATCATTTGGATTTAAAAACACTATTGTAGATTTTGAACCTGGACTAGTTTCAATTTCTGGTCCAAATGGTTCTGGTAAAAGTAACATTTTAGATGCAATTACTTTTGCATTAGGCGAAAATCGACCTAAAGTCATGCGTGCTTCGAATTTACGTGGTCTCATGCATGATGTTGAAGGTGCATCAAGACGTGGACCTAAAATGGCAAGAACAAGTGTGCATTTTGATAATCTAGATAGAAAAATTCCTGTTGATTCTGATATTGTTACAATTACAAGAGAAATGAATGATAAAGGTGACAATATCTATTATCTGAACAAAAAGAAGGTGATCCGTTCAAAAATACTTGATCTGATGGAAATTGCAAATGCTGGTTTGAACCAAATTAATAATGTTCAACAGGGAACTGTTACAAGAATATCCGAAATGACATCTGAGGAAAAAAGAATTGTCATAGAAGATTTGATTGGTCTTTCTGCATTTGATGAAAAGAAAAAAGAGGCAGAAAAACAACTAACTGATGCAGATCATAAACTTGAAATTGCAATGGCCAAAATGGGTGAAGTTAAGAAAAGAATTGATGAATTAGAAGAGGAACGAAATAAAAAACTCCGATACGACATACTTGAGCGTGAATTAAACCGTTATCGTGCAATATCTGCCGCAAGTAGTTTGAAATCAATACAATCTGAAAAATTATCTAAAGATAAGACTCTCAATTCTTTAAATTCTGAAATTAAACACTTGGAAGAAGAACGCGCAGCTATACGAAAAGATGCTTCTGAGATACGAGCTCAAAAAACTAAATTTATGGATGAAGTAAACGCATACAACAAATCAAAATCTGAAATTGAGACAAAATTAAGTTATGAAAGACGCAAATTTGATGAAGCCGATAGTTTAATCAAAACTAGTACTAACCGTTTAACTGAAATTGACAAAAACTTACCTAATCATAAAATAAATCTTGAAAACTTACAAATACAAAAATCATTTTCTGAATCTCAGATTTCTTACTTTAAAAATAAAATAAACGGTATTCGTGAAATTGAAAGATCATTTGACGAAAAAACAAAAAGTCTTAGAATCCAAAAAACTGAGGCAATGAGACAGCAATCTCAAGTAATAACACAAAAACGTGATGTAGATCAAAAAATTCAAAAATTAACTGATAAAATAACTGCAACAAAATTGGCTGTCGGTGAATATGAATCTGCATCAACTAGTGGAAAAGAGAAACTTACATCTAATCAAGAAAAATTTAATTCTATTATAACTAGTCTTGAAACTTTAGATGCACAAAAAATAAAACTTGAACGCATAATTGGAAATCATAAACATTCTATTTCTGAAATCAATTTAAGAATAAAAAAATTAACTGATGACAAAAAAAGATCCGAAGGTGACATACATGAATTATCTGAATTAATTGATGCATCTTCAAAAGGTGCAAACAAGTATGAAACCAAAATTAAATTTGCAAAAGGAATAATGCACGAAGATTATTCCATATCAAAACTCAAACATAGTACACAAGACTTTGGAATAGAAGGTTTAGCTTATGAGATACTCTCGTGGGATAAAGAATATGAACGTGCAGCTCTTGCAGTTTGTTCAAATTGGATTAAGGCTGTAGTTGTAAAAGATTTTGAATCACTTATTTCTCTTGCAGAATTTGTTACCGATAAAAAATTACCAAAACTCAAAATCATACCTCTGGAATCAATACCTCAGGTAAAAATTGAATGCCCAAAACAAAATGGTGTTCTAGGTATTCTTTCAGATTATGTAAAATGTGAAAGAAAATTCTTCGCACTCAAAAATTTCTTATTTGGAAATGTTGTGTTAGTTGAATCACGAAATACTGCAATCAGTTTGTCAAAATCAGGTTTCAAAACAATTACTGTATCTGGTGAATATTTTGAGGCAAAAACAACATCTGTTGTAATTGATAATAACTCAAAAATCTCAAAATTAACCAAAATCATTAACATGAGTGATTCTGTTGAAGGTCTTCAACAAATGATTTCTGCACTTAGACAAACAGTGATAAAAAAGAAAAATCGTGCAAAAAAACTCGATTTACTAGTAAAAAATTATGAAAAAAGATTATCACTTTCTGAAGTAGGGCTGAATACAACTTCAAATAGCCTTTCTGAGTTAAAATCGCGAATTTCTCAAATTTCCAATACCAAAAAATCTTTTGAAACAAGAATTAATCAATTACATCGAACACAAGAACGAATTTCACGGGAATTAACTAATCGTAAGTCCCATTTGGAATCTTTGGAATCTCAAATCAAACTTGTTAGAGATAATTATGCTGAACCTCAAATGGATAGAATTGCAAATGAGATTAAACTTGTAAATGAACAAATTGTAGAACAAGATAAAAAATTAGAACCGATTCAAACTGATTTGAAGAAAAAAGAAAGACATCTTGCAGAATTAATGGCACATGATACAAAAATTACTGGAGAAAGAAAAAATCTTCGCCATGTAGTCTCTTCTATGGAACAAGAAAAATACCATTTGGAAGTTGACATACGTCGTTCAATAAAAGAAAAAGAAACAACTGAATCTGAACTTGTAAAACTTCGTGACGATGAACAACAACTTATTTCAACTTCTGGTACTTCGGTAGAAAAAATGACTGAATTTGATAATAGTCTTGAAAGTTTGAATTCAAAAGAACGTGACTCAACAAAAGAAATCACTTTACGCGAAAGAAATACTGATGCGTTAAATCGTGATCTTACTGATTTACGCCAAAAAGAATCTAAAATAACATCACTTCTTGCTACCTTTGGATTTGATAACACTATTGAGGTCTTTGATGTTGAATCTACCATATCGTCTCTTGAATCGGAGCAAAATCGTATACAAGATTCCATTAATGCTGGTGCACCGTCTCAATACGTTGAAGTTTCAAACGGTTACAAATCTTCATCATCTAAAAAGAATATGCTTGAAAAAGAACGTAACACCATTGTTGCATTTATTGAATCTGTAGAAAAAGATAAGAGGCAAACATTCCTTGACGCATTTGATACTGTTGATACACAAGTAAAAGATGCATTCTCAAAAATGACTGGTGGAACTGCTTGGTTAGAAATTGAAAATGAGGATGATATCTTCAATTCTGGATTAAATTATCTAATTCAATTCCCTGGAAAACCTAAAAGAGAATCCACATCTATTAGTGGTGGTGAAAAAACTCTTGCCGCAACAGTTTTTGTACTTGCACTCCAAAAACTTAACCCTTCCCCATTTTACATGTTTGATGAAGTTGATGCTCACCTTGATGCACCAAATGCTGAAAAATTATCTAATATCATTAAAGAAAGATCTGAAGGTAGTCAATTCATCATGGTCTCACTCAAAGATTCTGTTGTAGAAAAAGCACGGTTAATCTATGGTGTATTCCCAAAACATGGGGTATCTCATGTAATAAAACACAAAGACAAGAGACTTTTGTCTTCCCTAGAAAGTCAACAATAGTTACTCTTTTGATAATTTTCTAATGTATGAAATTATTCCTGTATAATCGATATCTCCAAATCCTGCATCTGTTGCATCTGCGTAAATCTTTCTTGCAATCTTTGCCATTGGTAATTCTGCATCAAAGGATTTTGCCGTATCATTGATTGTGTCTAAATCTTTTTTCAGGTTTGCAAGCGTAAAAGTTGGTTTTACACTATCGTTAATCATTTTATGTGCTTTTCCTTCACTCATTCCTGTTTTGAAATAAGTAGAATTCAATACTTTGAGAAATATTTCTGGGTCAAACCCTGCTTTCTTTGTTAATGTAATTCCCTCTGAAAGTGACAATGCTAACATTGCGATTTGTAAATTCATTGCAAGTTTTATTGAATGTGCAGTTCCTGTATCTCCTAGGTAAATCGATTGGTCTGCTATAGATTCGAAAACGGATTTGAATTTTTCAAAAATCTCTTTTTTACCTGATGCCATGATGACTAGCTTGCCATTAATTGCAACATTTGGACCTCCCATGACTGGAATTTCGATATAATCTATTTCATTTTCTGTAACTTCTTTTGAAATCTCTCTTGTAGAATTTGGATTTACTGTACTCATATCTGCTATACACATTCCATCATGTTTTCCTGCTACTAACCCATTGTCTCCAAAAACTACATCTTTCACTGCGTCTGCATCTTTTACTACAATTATTACTAAATCTGATTTTTCTGCAACATTCTTTGGAGAATCTACAACTGAAGCTCCTTTATTTTCAAGTCTTTCTGTTTTTTCTTTACTTCTATTGAACACTGTCACTTCATAACCTACATCAAGTAGATGTAATCCGACTGCTTCCCCTAGCATTCCTGTACCGATAATTCCTAATTTCATTATCTCCTCTCCTCCTCGACTAATTTCCAATCTCCTCTGCCAATTCTTGGTGCAGTAAATTTCAAATGACCTATCACTCTATCTCCTTTTCTAACCATTGCAAAATCAGCTTTTTTTGTACTGTAAATCTTCTCTTTGGCTTTGTATCCGCCTTCTATTACTTTAACTTTAAATTTTTTACTTGCCTTAACGATTAAACTTCTTGCAGTTTTCACATCTCCCATCCATGAGAACATTTCAAATGTACCAAAATTTTCTGTTTTGATTACATAGTCGTACAATCTTGCTTCAAATTTCATACTTTTTTTCTTAGCTTCTTCATTTAGCCATTGTACAAGTTCTTCACCTGAGCCTTCTTCTGAACCAAACGTCTCTGATTCTCTCATGTTTATCTTTTAATTTCACTATACATGAAGTTATCTTGGTGGTCCCCATGTTTCTTCAATGATGGTTTTTCCATTTTCAGTATAAACAAAATATTTTTTTCCACATCTAAAACATTGCCATACAAATTTCCCTTCAACTTTATTTTGATACTGCATGGGTAAAAAACAGGTAGTACAATCAAGTGATTCTGGCATTTCTGTAGAATCGATAATTGGCAATTCTCTTTTCTTTTTTTCTTCCATTCATCTTAATTGGATTTTAAGTTATAGATATCTTATTTGTATGGGAATAGGATCTTATGTAGAAATGATTTACTAGTAGCCTCTTGCAAATAGAGGTCTCATACTACTCTGATCTGAACATTTAATGCATTTTGAACTTGTATCTTCTGCATCGCTAGTTATTACTCTTACATCTGCACTAGTTTCCTCTTTAATGCCTTCTTCACATTCTGGATTATTACAAATTGGTGCTTTAATCAATCGTCCTTTTTCAAGTTCTGTTTTAAATTCATCATATGTGTCAACTTCGGAAGTTCTCTCTTGTAGAATTTTTTTAGCGTCTGAAAACATGTCATTGTGAATTTTATCCAATTCTGAAACCACTCTTTCTACAAGTCCTGTGATTTCTTGATCATCTTTTTGACGATTATGTCTTCGTGCAAATGTAACTTGATTTTTTTCTAAATCTTTTGGTCCAATCTCAATCCGTAATGGAATTCCTTTCATCTCCCATTCATTAAATTTGAAACCTGGTGTAAGTTGTTCTCTATTATCAACTTGCACTCTAATTTCTGCATCTTTCAATTTCTCTTCAATTTCTTTTGATATCTTTCCAATCTTTTCTTTATCTTCATCTGAATAATAAATTGGAATTATGATTACCTGGATTGGTGCAACTCTTGGAGGTAATACTAAACCTCTGTCATCTCCATGAATCATGATCATTCCGCCAATTAACCTCCATGAAACCCCCCATGATGTCTGCCATGCATAACTTTCAACATTGTCTTTATCTGCATATTTTAACTCAAATGGTTTTGAAAAATTCTGCCCAAGAAAATGCGATGTTCCCATTTGTAGTGCTTTGCCATCGGGCATCAATGCCTCCATTGTGAAAGTATATACTGCTCCAACAAATTTTTCTTTTTCTGATTTTTTTCCGGTAATAACTGGAATTGCTAATTCTTCCTCAACTGTTTTTTTATATAATTCTAAAATATCTGTAACTTCTTTTTCAGCTTCTTCACTATTTACATGGACTGTGTGACCTTCTTGCCAAAGAAATTCTGATGTTCGTAAAAATGGTTTCGTAGCTTTAATCTCGGCTCTTAACGCTGTGTTCCAAAAATTAATTTTCAAAGGTAAATCTCTCCAACTTCTAATCCATTTTGCAAATAATGTATATGCTAAAGTTTCAGATGTTGGCCTCAGTGCTAATCTATCTCCGAGTTCTCCGTCCCCTGATTTTGTCACCCAAAATACTTCTGGATTAAATCCTGCGAAATGATCTTTTTCTTTTGTTAAAAGTGATTCTGGAATTAAGGTTGGTAAAAATCCATTTCTATGACCTGTCGCTGCAAATTTTTTATCAAGTGATGATTTTAGTGATTCCCAAATTGAATATCCATCTGGTCTCAAAACAATCAAACCTTTAACCGGAGCATAATCGGCTAGCTCTGATTTTATGACTGTCTGTGTATACCATTCACTGAAATCTTCTGATTTTTTAACAGTTACGCCAATCTCTTTTCCCATTTGAAAAGATGCAAATTTTGTAATTATTTAGTCTTGTTTCTGAATTTCTGACATCTAGAATTATATTGAAAATATTGAATTATGAAGGATATGTCAAAACAGGATCTTCTTAAGATTGTTGAAAAAATCATTTCTTTAGATTCTCAGATGAGATTTGCATCTATAATTGATCTAAAGGGTAACATTGTTGAAGGAATAATGAAAACTGGTAAAAACTCACTTGAATCTCAACGTCAAGAAGAACATTTCTGTAAACAAGTATCTCAAAGACGAAAAATGAGAAAAGAATTTGATCGTCCCCTTGGAAAGGTAAGATATGTTCATGTCGAACGTGAAAAAGTTACTCAATTTGTCATCTACACAAGTCGAAAAACAATTTTTTTCACGATGGAACCTGAATTAACAATACAACGAAAAATGAAGCTTGTTTCTCAAATTAAGCGAATTACTGCTAATCTTTGAGTGTGTCGCCTTTACACAAGACATTTCCCATAACTCTGCTCTGAAAGTTTGTACAAACAAAACATTGAATGAAATGTATCTCGTCTTTTAAGACTGGACATTCAACAAATTCTTGCTTCATTCTTTTTAGCATTTTTGGGCTAACTCCTTTCAACTTCAATTTTCCTTTCTCGTCCATCATTCCTCCTTCTTTGAGGATATCTTTTACATCGTTTGGAAGTCTTTGTCGTCCTTCTCTTGTTTGAACTTCAACTTCGTATTTGTGTTCTAATTCGTCAACCATAATGCAACCTGCATGAGGGCTGATTTATTACTAGCTATTAAAGATCGGATTATTTTGTTTCAACTTTTATATGATGAACTTTTTTTGTCAAAATAGAAAATAATGTTAGCAATTTTTGACGTTGAAGGAGTACTATATGACGCAGAATATCTGCCAATTCTGGCTGAAAAAGTTAACAAAGAAGATGAAATTTGGGATATAACAAAAAAAGGTATTGAAGGTTCAATAAATTGGGAAGAAGGATTAACAAAAAGAGTTGAACTTCTAAAAGGAATTGATTTTGAAACTTGTAAACAAGTTGCTGATTCTTTGCCTATAATGCCTGGTGCACAACAAGCATGTAAAACTCTAAAAGATGCCGGTTGGAAAGTAATGGCAGTTTCTGGTGGATTTACTATAATGACTGATAGACTAAAAGACGAACTAAACCTTGATCATGTTTACACTAATGAATTAATTTTCAAAAATGGAAAACTTGATGGTGTAAAAATTAATGTTGATTCTGATAAAGCAAAATCAGCTCGGATAAAAATACAAGAATGGAATATTCCTAAAGATGAAATTGTAGTAATTGTTGATGGCGCTAACGACATAAAGTTATTTGATATTTCTAATCTTGTACTTTGAATGGCCTGAGTATTACTTGTAGTTTCTGTTATAGAACCTGTTATAACTAAATTACCTATTATATTTACATCTTCTAAAAAAGATACATCTGACAAAAATGTTACTCTATTTCCAGAATTAACACTTATATTATTAACTGATATGTCATCTGTTTTTACGTTTTGTTTGAATAAATCATAATCGCCAGAAAGTGTATAAAAATTACTCGATAAATCAAATATTTAATCGCACAATGTAAATCATGTCTTGGTCAAGAGCATTTCCACATCCTTTTCAGCTATGTCAATTGACATCATTGATATATCCGCAACAGCTAAGTGTGTCACCTGAGGGCACTCCCTCCCATACATAAGAGCTATAAAACTCATCCATGATTAGTGAACAGCCTGTGTCTCGGCCAACCTTGATCCATTCTCTTAGGTGTCTTCCGGAAATTGTTTTACCTGTTGGGTTGCAAGGGTTCGAGGCAAGAATTGCGCCCAAGCCCTTACCTTGAATTTCTTTTCTTAAGTCTTGGTGAGAGAACGTATAGCCGTTGTCAGGATCAAGCATGATCGGTATGGTATTAAAACCTTTGAATGTAGAAAGAAGCTCTTCATATGCTGTGTAATCGGGCAAGAAATGACCAAGATTAATTGTGTCTATTGCTGCAACAATCCGGGTTAAGATAGCCCTACCTCCTCCCGCAATTGAAACATTTTCTGCTGTGTACTTAGATTTCTTATTTTTTCGGTAAAGAACATTATACATGTTTGCGATGGCTTTGCGGAGCTCAAGAAGCCCACCCACAG
>CALBOT010000101.1 GCA_937896695.1 uncultured Candidatus Nitrosopelagicus sp.
AATTAATCAAAGAAGCCGACGTTGTTCTATATGATAGATTGGTCAGCAAAAAAATCATCTCAATGATACCAAAACGTGCAAAATCCATCTATGTCGGCCGTGCAGTTGGTGATGACACAAGACACCAAGATGGTACAAATGAATTAATGGTAAAGTATGCAAAATTAAACAAAAAAGTTGTTCGATTAAAGGGTGGTGATCCAATAATTTTTGGACGTGGCGGAGAAGAAGCTGAATTTCTGAAATCATTCAAAGTAAAATATGAAATTGTTCCTGGAATTACTTCTGGAATTGGTTCTGCAACATATGCTGGAATTCCATTAACACATAGAAAATATGCCTCTTCTGCTGTATTTGTGACTGGTCATGAGGATCCGGAAAAGAATGAAGAAATTGTAAAATGGAAAAAACTTGCAAAATCTGTTGATACTATTGTAATAATGATGGGACTTTCAAGGATTGGAATAATATCAAAACAACTTATTGATGGAGGAATGAAAAAAACAACTCCTGTTGCGGTAATTCAAAATGGAACCACGCCGCAACAAAAAATGATTGTTGGAACTTTAACTAATATTTCAGGTAAAATTAAAAAAGAAAAAATGTCTCCTCCTGCAAATATAATTATAGGTGAGGTGGTTAAACTGCATAAAACTATTGGATGGAAAAAATGAGTCAAGAAAAAACTATTGCGATAACACGTTCAAAAGATGATTCTGAAGAATTCATACAATTAATCACTAAACATAATGCAACTCCCATTACATTACCTACTATTGAACTTGTAAGTAAAGGTGAAAAAATTGTTGATGATTTTTTAACATCTGCCAAAAATGAAAATCCAGATTATTCTGTGTTTATGAGTTCTAAAGCTGTAAAACTCTTAATCGAAAGTTCTAAAAAAATATCAAAATTTGAAGAATTGAGATTGGCAATAACTAATACTATTGTGATTGCAGTTGGTCCTAAAACAAAAGATGCATTAGAAAATGAAAACATCAAAGTTTCATACATGCCAACTAGATATTCATCTGTTGGTGTTGGCGAAGTATTTACTAAACTGAATGCAGTTGGAAAAAAAGTGATTGTACCTAGAAGTGGTGCATCCACTCCATTCCTAAAGGAATTACTTGAAAAAATTGGATTGGAAATTATTGAATTGTATCTTTATGACGTATGTGCATTTCGAGATACTACGCAATGGAATGACTTTCGTTTATTATTCTCAAAAAATTCTATTGATGGAATAATTTTCACAAGTGCATCATCTGTTAGAGCATTTTTTGAAATAATGACAAAAGATTTTGAACAATCTCAATTATTAGAAAATTTACAAAAAACCAAAGTAATTGCAATAGGACCATTCACAGCTGATGAACTCAAAAAATTTGACGTTCAAAATATTATTGCTGATGTTCACACTGTAGCTGGTTCAGTAGATGTAATGGTTAATGAGCTCTCATTAGCTTAACCTATTTAGCCTAGCCTAAATTTCCTCGGACTTTTATAATAACAACGTTGTATCTTCTGTATGGCAACTGAAAATTTTGACATGGATTATTCCAAGTATGATTTCAAAGATTCTACTGAGATGTATGTTCATTTGAGTAAGAAAGGTCTTTCAAAAGATACCGTAATTGGAATCAGTAAAATGAAAGATGAACCACAATGGATGCTTGATTTTAGACTAAGATCGTATGAAGCATTCATGAAAAAACCTATGCCAAAATGGGGGCCAGATCTAGGCAAAATTGATTTTCAAAATATTTACTATTATGCAAAAGCATCTGAAAAAACTGAAAAAAATTGGGATGACGTTCCAGAAGATGTCAAAAACACATTTGATAAACTAGGTATTCCTGAAGCTGAAAAAAAATTCCTTGCAGGAGTTGGTGCGCAATATGAATCTGAAGTGGTTTACCATAACCTCCGAGAAGATTTAGCAAAACAAGGTGTATTATTTTTAGATACTGATAGTGCTCTAAAAGAACATCCAGAAATATTCAAAAAATACTTTGGAAAAATGATTCCTCCTGAAGATAATAAATTTGCAGCATTAAATAGTGCGGTTTGGAGTGGTGGTTCATTCATCTACATTCCTCCTGGAGTTAAAGTTGACATGCCATTGCAAGCTTACTTTAGAATCAATGCAGAAAACATTGGTCAGTTTGAACGTACATTGATTATTGCTGATGAAGGTTCTGAAGTTCATTATATTGAAGGTTGTACTGCTCCAGTTTATTCATCTGAATCATTACACTCTGCTGTGGTAGAACTTGTTGCACACAAAGATGCAAAATTAAGATACACCACAATCCAAAATTGGAGTAATGATGTATACAATCTTGTTACAAAACGTGCTTATGCATATGAAGGTGCAACCGTTGAATGGATTGATGGAAACATAGGTAGTAAAATTACAATGAAGTATCCTGGAATTTATTTAATGGGACAAAAAGCATATGGTGAAACTTTGTCAATCGCTTTTGCTGGAAAAGGACAACATCAAGACACAGGTGCAAAAATGGTTCATCTATCCCCTGACACAACATCAAAAATTACTTCAAAATCAGTTAGTCGTTCTAATGGTCGTTCTACTTACAGAGGTTTACTTAATGTAGCAAAAGGTGCAACAAATGTAAAATCCACTGTAAGATGTGATGCATTATTGTTGGATGAAACATCAAAAACTGATACTTATCCATACATGAAGATTAATCAAGAAGATGCAACTATAACTCACGAAGCTACAGTTGGAAAAATTGGTGATGATCAAATTTTCTACTTGATGACTCGTGGATTTACTGAGGAAGAAGCATTAACTCTAATCGTTAATGGTTTTATGGAACCATTTACAAAAGAACTTCCAATGGAATATGCAGTGGAATTAAACCGCCTCATCAAATTAGAGATGGATAATTCTGTAGGTTAGAATTACTCCGTCGTGATAAATCATGGAACAAAAATTATCCTCAATTCAAAATTCTCTAGTTGAAGAAATTTCGTCATCAAGAAATGAACCTCAATGGCTCAAAGAATACAGAAAAAATTCACTAAATATCTATAATGAACTACCTGTAGAAGTTTCTCCTCTTTACAATAAATACACCGATGCAAAGCGTATGAATCCTGATATGGTCTCATTATCTACAGATTCTGATTCTAAATTACCTGACTTTCTTTCAAAACGTTTTGAAGAAGTAAAAAAAGAAAATGGACTGATACAAGTAGGAACCAATATTATTTCTACTAACATATCTGATGAATTAAAATCCAAAGGAGTTGTTATTTCATCTATAGATGATGCATTAAAGCAACATCAAGAACTAATAGAAAAAACAATCAAATCTTCAAATTCCAATGAAGATAAGTATACTGCATTAAACAATGCAGCATTTAATACGGGATTATTTGTTTACATTCCAAAAAACCAAATTATTGATGAACCAATCCACTTATTCTCATGTTTATCTGACGATGGTCTTTCTACAATATCTAGGAATATCATAGTTGTTGAAGATAACGCTAAAGCAAATCTTGTTCAGGAATTGTATTCTCCTCAAAATGGAAAACAACAAGCATACCTTGAACTATTGAATACTAGCATTGGAGCAAATAGTAGTCTTGATGTAACATCCCTACAAATGATGGATCAATCATCAATTAATTTCTCTACAAGAAGTTCACATCTTGCACAGGATTCAAAAATTAATTGGTATCTCGGTCTCTTTGGTGCAATGTTATCTAGATATAGAATTGATTATCATCTTAACGGAACTGGTGCTGTTGCAACTGATTCTGAAGTAGTATTTGGAAATAATGAACAATCCTTCGATCTCAATACAATTGTAAATCATAATGAACAATCTACTGAAGGAAAAGTTGTTGAAAAATCAATTCTAAAAAACAAATCAAAATCTTTGTTTAAAGGAATGATCAAAATTAATGAAAATGCTGCACATTCAAACTCATTTCTCTCTGGTCGTTCAATTCTATTAGATAAGGATGCAAAATCTGATGCAATACCTGGATTAGAGATTCTCACAAATGATGTAAAGGCAACACACTCTGCATCTGTTGCTCAAATGGATGAAGAACAACTTTTCTATTTGGGAACACGTTGTCTAAGCAAACCTGAAGCTGAGAGAATCATTG
>CALBOT010000102.1 GCA_937896695.1 uncultured Candidatus Nitrosopelagicus sp.
CTGGAGTAAATAATGTGGATGTTGAGATAGTTTGGGATCCACCTTGGACTATGGACAAAATGTCAGATGAGGCAAAAGCTAAGATGAAAACTATGGGTTCTCAAAGTACTCCTGCACCTATCAACTATGAAACTGCTGTTCCACAAGGTGTTGGAAATTTAATAAAACAAGAAGATGGCTCTTTGGTTCTTGCAAATGAACACGAACAAGGTTTTATGGTGAATCAAGCAATCATTGACTTTTGGAAATCTTGTAATGGACAGAGAAAGGTTACAGAATTAGTAGATCTGTTTGCTCAACAAACTGGATTACAAAGAACCCAAGTCGAAAAAGAAGTTATGCAATTATTGAAACAACTTCATGAAGGTGGTTTACTAGTTATACCAAATCAAAACGATGCTCCAAATGTTGAATTTAAAAAATCAAACTAAATTTCTTTAATTTCTGTTATTTTTGCTAAAACTGAATCCATCTTTACAATTGCACGTTTTTCTTCCCAACCTAAAGCAACGTACCAGTCTCCTGCATCATCATCATATTTTGTTTCTAATGTCTCAATTTTTTCAGATTCTGTTTTGTATTCTTTTAAAATTCCTGACATTGCAAGTGATATTGCATCTTTTTCTGTCTTTAACCGTCTGTCCATTAAACCAATACCGGGACTCATGTTATGGTTTGAAAATTATCTCTAATATACTTGATTATTAAAAAAAGGGCCCGATGGGATTCGAACCCACGGCCTGGTGGTCCGAAGCCACCCGCTCTATCCAGGCTGAGCTACGGGTCCAAAAAAATAAGCATTTAACTGGTGTAAATATCTGTCTGAGTTATGAAAATATCAAAAAAAGTTGCAGGTGTGGAATATGCAATTAGAGATATTGTTTCTGCTGCACGTGAAATAGAATTACAAGGAACAACTGTTGATTATCTTAACATTGGTGATCCTGTACAGTCTGGATTTCAACCACCACAAAATGTCAAACAGGCTATGATTGATGCAATAAACAATGGTAATAATTTCTATACTCGTTCTGAAGGATTAACTGAATTAACTGAAGCAATTGCAAAAAAAGAAAATGCAAAAGGTTTGTCTATCCCATCTGAAAATATACTTGTAACAAATGGTGTTTCTGAAGGATTAGACATGGTTATCTCTTCAATAGTTGAAGAAGGTGATGAAGTACTACTTCCTGGACCATATTATCCTCCATATGCTTCATACGTTAGATTGCATGGAGGAATCCCAATTGAATTTTCAGTTGATTTGAATTCCTCATCACCCGACATTGATGATATTAAAAGTAAAATTACTTCAAAGACTGTTGCAATTTGTTTAATCAGCCCAAACAATCCTACTGGTTTGGTATTCAATGAAAATGCTTTAAGACAAATTGTGGATGTAGCAAATGAACATAATCTATACATCATCTGTGACGAAATTTATGATCAGATAGTTTTCGATGAAAAATTTACTGGAATTGGCAAAGTTGCAGGTGATTCTCCTGTAATTATTCTAAATGGATTTTCTAAAGTTCATCTAATGTCTGGATGGAGAATTGGATATATTGCATTTAACAATTCACCACAACTTGATAACATTCGTGAAAATCTACCAAAACTTGCTAGAGTGAGAATTTCTACAAATCTACCTGTTCAATACGCTGCTTTGGAATCTTTAATTGGTCCTCAAGATTATATTCCAAAATTTGTTTCAGAATTAAAAGTTCATAGAGACTTTGTAATTAAAAGACTAAATGAAATGAATGGTATTTCATGTTCAAACCCAAAAGGCGCATTTTATGCATTTCCAAAAATTGAACAAAATAAATTCAATTCTGATAAGGAATTTGTTTTAGAGTTATTGAAGCAAAAAGGTGTACTTACAGTTCATGGTTCTGGATTTGGTGAACAGTATGGAAGTGGTCATTTTAGAATTGTATATTTGCCAAAAATGGAAATTTTGGAATCTGCCATGAACAAAATTGAAGATTTTGTTCGTTAATATTTCCAGTTTGAAAACTCTTTAGGTAAAATCTCAATTACACAATCTGTATCTTCTAATAATTCTATCGCAGATTTATTGTTTAACGATTTGAAATACCGCAAAAGAATTTTCTTTGCTAGTCTGTTAACCGTTTTCTTTTCTTTTAATAATTTTGCAGTTCCTTTACCCATTACACCAAAAATATCTGGTGCATTAACACCAACATCAACACAAAAACTAACTTTTCTATGTTTTTTGATATTTTTTGCTTTCTGAGTTTTGGTATTTGTCCCGATGTAGATCTTACTCGCACTATACATGTACCAAACAGGAACAATATGTGGTGAATTCTTCTCATCAATAGTTGCCAGATGAAGAATTTTTTCTTTTTTCAAAAATTCAGTTTGTTTTGACATTTGGTTTTCTATACCCCCAACCAATTAAGATTAATCCAAAAGCAATCATTCCAACTGAAATTTTTTCATTAGTAATATCTGGTCCTAATAAAAAATCAAGTGCAAATTCTGGACTCCACAAAATCATATTTCTAATTAAAACAATTCCTGCCATTATGATAAACAAAACTCCCATTGCAGAGAACCAATTTCTCCCTCTACGTGAATATTCACGACTCATGATAAAACATTGTTCTTAATCGTTTTAAATTATTTTAATTCCAGGATTTTTCATCTTGTTTCTTATCATTGCATTAAGAAGCAATGGAGTTGACATTTCAACAAGATATGCTAATGCACCTGGTCCCAAATAAATTGGTCTTAAACCTTCAATTTCATTAATTAGTCCATTTACTACTTCTACTGATTCTTTACTGTCTCCTGCAACAAATATGTCATAATCTAATTTCAAAGTTGGATTAACAAGTTTCTTTTCTGAAATCACATGAAATGCTGAAACAAGTTTTGTTTTATCTTTCATATGTTTCTCAACTGTTTGATGTGAAAATGGTTTATTTTCTTTAATTGCAACACATTCAAAACCTGTATCTGTTTTTGTCATAGGAACAATTGGTGATACAACTACACAGTTATCATTAATCTGTGGTAATAATTCTGAACATATTGCATCAATGTTCTCATACGGAATTGATAAGACTAGAACATCTGATTCCTTTGCAACTGTTGCATTATCTGTGCCTGTGATATTTCCATTAACTGATCCGTATGCCTCTTTTGCTAATTCTGAATATTCTTGTGCTGATGTATTTGCACGTTCTGCATCTCTTGAACCGATCAAAACATTGTGATCTTTGCACCATCTGATGGCAAAACCTTTTCCCATTCCGCCAGTTCCACCAATGATACCAACTTTCATGAATGCGCTCTACCAATGTTATTATTATCTCTATTGAAGACAAATTTGTAACAGAACATGATAATATTTCTTAGACATGGACAGGCTGAAAACAACACCAAAAAAATTCTGGCAGGTAGAACTCCTGGAATAAACCTGACCGAACAAGGTAGGGAGCAGGCTGAACAAGCAGGTGAAATGATAAAATCTCTTAACATCTCTGCAATCTATTCAAGTCCTATTGATAGAGCAATGCAAACTGCAGAAATTGTTGGAAAACATTGTAACGTAAAACCAATCTCTGATGATCGATTAATTGAACTTGATATGGGAAAATTCACGATGGTTCCTTACAATGAAATATTTGAAAAACACGGTAATGTTTTCCTAAAATTTTACGAAGGTAGTCTTGAAATTAGTCATAATGGAGTAGAATCATTTTCAGAAGTTCAAAAAAGGGTTTTTGATATTGTGGACTTTGTAAAAAATGA
>CALBOT010000103.1 GCA_937896695.1 uncultured Candidatus Nitrosopelagicus sp.
GTTGCTAATGTTGTTTTTACAAAATCAGACGATTCTGCTGAAACTGTTGCGACCTGTGGTGCTTCAACAGTTTGAGATTTTAGAGATGCTGCATCAGCTTCTACTCTTGCTCTGAGTTTAGCTTTATACTTCAAGTTACGTGGTTTAGTTCTTAATCGGTAACCACAGCATGGGCACCAAAGTCCTTCCCAATTAATGAAGATTTCACATATCTGACATCGTCTTTGACCAGATGCATAACGTCCAGTTCCTACTGGTTTTTGTGCTTTGTATCTAGAACAGATTCCTTTACATGTCATTTTGTTTCCGCATTTATTATAGAAATTACAACTATATAAAACGGATCTAGAGATTTTTTACAAAAAAATGTATTTTTTATGTAAATTTTTTATTGATTTATATTTAAAAACTGATCAATTTCAAAAAAAACGGAATTAAATATAAATATCTTTGCGTTTTCGGACTTTGTACTAACCCGTAATGGAAAGTGGCAAAATTGATTTTGGATTTCCATTTCTTTGAGAAATAAATTGTGCAGACAACATGTCTCTTTTTCCACGTTGATTATGATTTTTAATTTTTAGTGTAGTACTTGATTCATCAACAAATTCAATTTCAAATTTTGAACAAAACTGTAAATTTAACATTTGAAGAATTTTGTTAGCTGTTTTCATATCACCATTTCCAATTTTAACAATTTTTCTAGCAGCAGGCAATTCTGCTAAAATTGAAATCAAATATGGAATTAATTTATCAAGAGAAACAAAAAATGCTCTTGCAATCTCATTTTCCAAATATGTTACAGATACACCAATTCGTTGACCAGGATCTATTCCTAAAATCAGCTTGCTTGAGCTGGTAGAAGAATTGAGCATTTTTGTTATAATGCCTTTAACAACAATTGGATCTTTGCTGATTATTTCATCAAATAACATTGGTGTCGAGATTTGTTTTGGAGCCTCTTTTTCGGTGGTGACAACTAGATCTCCATTAAAATCATCAATTTCACTGGGTAATATCGAATCAAATGGAATTTCTAATTCCTTGAAAATTTTTGATAGTTTGAAATAGGGTTTGCCATACTCTGTGGCGATTCCAATTTTGGCATTTTCTATACGAGTAATACTTTGTGTACTGTTTCTTCAAATTTAGTACTTTTGGGCGTAAATTTGCTACACAAATTGTCAAAAATGACTCTAAAAGTAAAAAACTTGTCGATAAATATTCTGAAGATTTAGGCTTTTAGGATTGTAGAAACTGCATTATCTACTGCAGAATCAAAGGAAGCGTTGATTTTTTGTTGAATTTCGGCAACTTTGGATTCACCGTCTTGAGTGATTTTTTGAGATTCAGATTCGGCCTTTGATTTGGACTCTGAAATCATAGATTCTGCCTCTGAAGTAGCCATTTTTCTGGTTTGTTCGAGAAGAGAATCAATTTCTTTGTGGGCAATGGAATTTAGTGATTTTTTCATATCAGCCAAACTAAGATTTACAGAATCTATTTCCGATTCTAGTTCAGATAATGAAGTGATTATTCCATCAACTTTTTGACTCATTTTGATTTAAACCTCTAACTCCATTATTAAAATCTTCAATTTGTGGTGAGTAGGAGTATAGCACGAGCCAGATCGCCATCACACTCTTGAAGCGCATTTTTGGCTGCTTCCTCATCCACATTAGCCTGTTGGCATATCAATGAAATATCCTCATCGCTGAAAATTTGTACCTCTAATTCCTTTTCTTCATAAGAATCAGCAATCACTTGAAAAATACTGGAATCTTTTGTCTTCATTTCAGTAACTGCTGGTTTGTTAATTATGATCTCTTTTTTGTCGGTCTTGATTATGACTTCTTGGACATTATTGACCTCTTCCATATCCATGCCCATCTTATCCATCATTCTTCTCATTTGACGATTTCCGCCACGTCCACCCATCATTATGATTGATCTCCATCAGTCTGAGATTTTAAACTATCTCGAACTCTAATTGCCATACCTCTAGATTGAGTCTTAATCATATTTGAAGATAGGATGGATTTTCCCACAGCAATTATCTGTTTTTTGAAAAATATAGGCACGTCTGAACCAATTTCTATCTTGGAACCACATCGTTTCACATGTTGACAAAAAACTGATTTTCCCTGCTCAACAAATGGCTTTGATTCAGCATCAACTTCTATGCAATAATCATTGACAAATTTCTTGTTTTTTGAGAATAGTTCAGCGCAATAAATCGACATTGCAATACCACCATCTGTACGAGGTGTAAAAAGTAACAAACCATTATGGTATACAGCTCGAATTCTCCCAGTCTTTTTTGACATTTTGAAATCAATATCCTTAGGAATATTCTTTGAGACTCCAGTTCCAAATAACGTATCAACTGAATGTGAAATTTTTTCAAATGGGTCCATGATTTTGTAAATTATACCGGAAATATTAGTCTGAGTGAGAAATGAGCCTGATAAAACAAATAGAACACAAAAAAACACATAGATCGTCTAAAAAACCATAACTTTTTAGATTCTATATAGTACAGAGGAATATGACAGATAAGGACCAAATAAGAAAAATCCAGTTTACAGGAAAATCATCCTACATCGTATCATTACCAAAAGATTGGATTAGAGATCAAGGACTAAAACAAGGAGCCCAAGTTTCAGTTGGAAGAAATGGCAGTTCCATATTAGAAATCAAACCGGTCAGTTTTGGTAAATCTTCAAGAGAAGAATCATCTAATATTATAATTTCACCAGAAGATGACAAATCAGCAATAGTTAGAAGACTCATAGCATTGTACTTTCTAAATTCTAAAACCATTAACGTTAGACCAAAAGCAGGTACACGAATTTCTCCAACCCACAGAATCGCAATTCGAAATGCAGTCAAAAAAATACTAATGGGTTCAGAAATTACAGCAGATTCAACAGACGGAATAACTGTTCAAGTCTTGATTAATCTAGTAGAACTATCAGTTGATGGTGCTTTCAAGAGAATGCTATCTATGGCAAAATCCATGCAAACTGATGCACTATTATCACTAAAAGAAGGAAATGATGAACTGGCACAAGAAGTCATCAATTCCGATGATGACGTTGATAGATTTGGATTTTACATAATTAGACAACTAACAATAGCAATTGAAAATCAACATATGCTTGAAGATATGGGATTCAAAAATTCAAGAGATTGTTTAGGATATCGTGTTATTGTAAAAAATATTGAAAGAATTGGAGATCATGCAGTTACCTTAGCTCAAGATGCCATAGATATCAAAAAACCAATCAAAGGTAAGATAATGACCAGCATTGAAAAAATGAATGAATTTGCATTAACAGCAATAGACAATACCTGTTTGGCTTTATTCAAAAATGACTATCAAGAGGCAGAAAAATCCATCAGTGAATCTCACAATATCAAAAAATATGAGGACGGAGTGCTAAAAGCACTAGAGCAATCAAAAAACTCAGAGGAGATTTTCAGGGTTAGAAGAATTGCTGAAAACATAAGAAGAATTGCTGAATATGCAAGCGATATTGGAGAAATTGTTCTAAACATGAATATTGAGAAAGTCAGCAAGAAAAACTAGAGAAAATTTTGAAAACCTGTATTTTAATCACATATCTAAATGAAAATATCAGTTCAGAGGCAAAATCACTATGTGAGGCTGCCCAGTATAACGTACTTTACACAATAAAAGTCGATGATTTACAGAAAAGAAAATACGGAATTACTGAATCAAAGGTAGAGGAATTAGAAGAAAAACTTGAGAAATTAAAACCAGATGTCATAGTGTTTGATGAACTTTTAAAGCCAAATCAGAATTACAGTCTTGCTGCAAAATTAAAGTTAGAGATTGTAGACAGAGAGTCTCTAATTTTAGAAATTTTTGAAAACAGAGCAAGCAGTGCGGAATCCAAACTACAGGTAAAATTAGCACAGCTAAGATATGAAAGAGCAAGAGCCAAAGAACGAGTTAGATTAGCAAAAGGTGGAGAACAACCTGGTTTCATGGGAATCGGTAAATTTGAAATCGATGCATATTATGATGATATCAAAAATAGAGGTACTGTAATCAAAACAAAATTAGAAAAAGCAGGAAAACAAAGAGCATTACACAGACAAGGAAGAGACAGATTAGGCTTCAAAACAATTTCATTAGCAGGATATACATCAGCTGGAAAAACTACTCTGTTCAATAATTTAACTGGTGAAACAAAAGAAAAAAGTGCAGAATTGTTTACAACACTAACAACTACAACAAGAAGATTAAAGCTTGGAAGAGAAATTTCATTAATTACAGACACAGTAGGTTTTATCAGCAAATTACCAGCTTACTTGATTGAAGCATTCAAATCAACATTAGAAGAATTAATTTTTACAGATGTTATTTTAGTAGTTATAGATTCATTAGATGACGATGAATTAATGAAAAAGAAATTTTCTACTTGTTATAAAACACTAGTTGAATTAGGTGTTGAAAGAAAAAATATGATTTTTCTTTTTAACAAATCAGAATCATTAGATGATAAAAAATTGTTACATATTATGAATAATTTAAAAATTGATGAAGTTGAAAGTTGTTTAGATGTATCAGCTTTAACTGGAAAAAATCTTAAAGAATTAAAAGAA
This sequence comes from uncultured Candidatus Nitrosopelagicus sp., assembly GCA_937896695.1. GTDB lineage: Archaea > Thermoproteota > Nitrososphaeria > Nitrososphaerales > Nitrosopumilaceae > Nitrosopelagicus. The sequence continues at coordinate 4,636 of CALBOT010000103.1, forward strand.
AAATTACAAGAAAGGTTTTACGGAAAAAATGAGTAAAATGAATGTCGAAGTTTTAAGAATTGGACAGCGAGTTATACGAGACGATAGAGTTACAACACATGTTGCATTAGTAGCAAGAGCATTTGGGGCATCAAAAATATACATGAATGAGGTTGATCCTGAGATTGAAGATACGATAAAGAGAATGAATAAGACGTGGGGAGGAGAGTTCAAAGTGGAATTTTTTGAGGATTGGAAAAAAGTTCTTAGCTCAAAAATCAAAGAATACAAAATTGTACATTTGACAATGTATGGAGAAAAGATAGATGATGTTGCAAAAGATATTAGAAAAAATCAAAATATCTTAATTGTTGTAGGAGCTGAAAAGGTACCTAGAACAATTTATGAAAAATCTGATTATAACGTATCAGTTTCAAATCAACCACATTCTGAAATTAGTGCACTAGCGATAGTCTTAGATCGATTGCACAAAGGAAAGCAATTTGATATGAAATTTGACAATTCTGCCAGAAGAATAATTCCTACTAAAAAAGGGAAAAAAGTGGTTTCAAAGTAAAAATAGAGGAAATAATGTGAGAAAATATGGTTGACAAGTATGAAGACCCTTTTGTAAAAATTTCAGCAATGATTGGAGGAGATGAATATCTCAAAGTTGCACGTTCTTTGTTAAAAACTGAGGATGCAACAGACGAAGAGATTGCCAGTTCAACAGGTCTTAGAATCAACATGGTTAGAAGGGTATTGTACGATTTATTTGGAAAAGGTTTGATTACAGGAGTTCGTGTGAAAGACGAAAGAAAAGGCTGGTTTGTTTATAGATGGCGTTCAAGAAGAGACGAAGTTGAAAATTTCATTGAAAACCAAAAGAAGAAAATTCTTGACAGATTACAAAAAAGACTAGATTATGAAAATTCTTCTGACTTTTATCATTGTGGAAATGAAGATTGTTCAAGAGAAACATTTGAGCAAGCATTAGAATTATTTTTCAAATGCCCATCATGTGGTCAAGTTCTAAATCTAAAAAAGAATGAAAAAATTAGAAAAAGCTTTTCAAAGAAAATTGATCAGATAAAAGGCGATTTGAGAGTTTAAATTTTATAGTTCAAAATTATTTCATTACTACTTTTTTTAACAGTTTTTAATTTTAGAGGTAATTTCATTTTTAATGATGGAAAAGAAATTCCTTCAAATAAACTAACAGTGTTTTCTGAACCTAAAACATATGGAGTTAACGCAATAACCATTTCATCAATTAGATTTTTTTTCAAAAAAGAGCGATTTAGTGTTCCACCACCTTCTAAAAGCACATTCTTAATTCCCTTTTTTGATAAGATAGTTAGTAGTTTTGTTATGTTTACTTGAGTTTTTCCACAAACAATTACATCAATAGGTAATTTTTGTAATCGATTTAAATTTGATTTTGATACAAGTTCAGATACAACAACCATTGTTGGAACACGTTTACAAGTTTTAATTATTTTTGAATTATTTTTGATTGTTCCATGAGAATCAAGAATTATTCTAATTGGATTTTTTCCCTTAGTATAACGAACAGTGAGTAGAGGATCATCTTGTTGTACAGTATTTTTACCAACTAGTATGGCATCAGATTTTGAACGAAGTTTATGAACCCGTATTTTATCAGATTTTGAAGATAATACAATTTGTTTATTTTTTTGACCAATCTTTCCATCAAGAGTTATGGCAGCACTAAGAGTAACTTTTGGTTTAGAGTTTACCATTAACAATTTCACCACCAATCATTACAGCTCTTATAGATTTTTCAGATGCACGATGAACTATTGAGGCATGAACATTGTTCATCGGTTCCAAATCAAGCGAATTTTTGTCTATGAAAATACAATCTGCAAGATAATTTTCTCGGATACAACCAATTTTCTGATTGAGCATTTTACCTGCATTAACGGTAGCCATTTTCAATATTTCTTTTGGATCAAATCTATCTTGTGACATTCCCATGGTTACCTTCCATAGATAATCCATCTCTCTGAAAATATCTGGAGAATTAATCATTACATTATCAGTTCCAATTGTAAGATTACAACCAAACTTTTGCATTAGTGAAATGTTAGGAATTCCTTCAGATAATGCAGAATTTGCACGAGGGCATACAACAATTCCACGAGTATTTTTTGCTGCAAGTTTCAAATCATTGGGTGTTGCAAAAGTCATGTGAATTAAAAATGAGGGATTTAGCAACATTGCCCTTTGAACTTCTGTTTTTCCAGTTACTTTTTTTGAGGTATTTGCACTGTCTTTTGTTTCAGCTGCATGTATTGCACGAATTTTTTTTGTTTGTGCATATGATTTTAGGTTTGAATTAGCATTTTCATTAGTTCCGCTGATGCCAATTCCATCACAATTTTTCAGTAATTGAGTTAATTTTTTGTTATTTTCATCAGGAAAAGAAAGATTTTGTTTGATTTCATTTTTTGTATTGTAATAATCAATTCTTCCTAAAATTACGCAACGAATAGGAATACTATCTAAAGCAGATTTTAGTAATAATACACCATCTAAACCGCCTTCTCTAAAATCAATAAAAGTTGTAATTCCTTTTTTTATCATTGATTTTGCAGAGTTACGAATGTATTTTGCTAGAGATTTTTTTGGAGTTTCTTTGAGTAGCTTTTGTTTTAATCCAAACATTGGGTGAATCTTTGAATCAACATCAGCATTAATTGATAGATCTTTTCCAATTGAATCTGCAATATGTGTATGAGAATTAATGAAACCTGGAATTAATAATAAATTTGAACAATCAATTGATTTTTCTTTTGATGTGAGATTTTTTGAAATTTTTTGAAATTTTTCATTTTTTATTTGTACAGTAGTTGATTCAATTAATTTTAATTGATTTCCATAAAGTATGCTAATATTTTTTAGAATCAATTTAATTCATAGATTTCAGGTTTTTCTTTTCCTGCATCTCTAATTTCTCTTATTGTATCAAGGGATTGTGTTGCAAGTTTTACTGCGTTTCTAGAAGTTGATGCAGTACCTATTCCACAGTTTAGTTCAATTTGAAATTCATCTTTACATATCTGAATGAAATCTTTTGCAAAATTTTTGAATTCAGAATTTGTTACTACCATAAAATTATCACCACCCATGAAAAATGTTAGTGAGTTTTTTGATAGGAAATATTCTGACATTCTTGAATAGATTTTGAACATTAATGATGATGTATCATATGGAGACATGCTCTTTTTTCGTATAGATGTTATATCATCAACATCCAAGTGCATTACAGTAACAGAATGTTCTGAATGTCCATTTAGTGTTCCAAAAATAGAATATTTTTCATTTAGGAATTTTTGAGATTTTTTTGCTTCATATGCATCCAAATTTGCATCGTATGGGTGTTCTCCATAGCCAATTGACATTGAAAGTTTGATATCAAAAGATGACTCTAATTCTTTTTGTATTGCTACATGATCATCAAGTGAAAGACCATTTGTGACTGCAAAGTATTCATCAGAGCGGTTCAAAAATACTAGACAATTTTTCTTTGAGAATAATTCTTGAAGTTTATTGTATAATTTTGATTGTAGCATTTGTAATTCATGTTCACGATCAAATCCTAAAGTTAATGTCCAAGGACCATAACCCGTAATTTTCATTATTGTTAGTTGAATCATTTTTCTATTTCCTTAACCTCGTTATAGACTTTGTAAACTGCATTAACTGCATTTTCAGAAACGGGCCTAATTCTTGCATATGCCTGTCTTACCTGCATTCCAGGTCCTGAGATTCCAAGTGATACAGGTTTTTGATGTCTAACTGATAATTTAGCTATATTTCTTGCAGTTGAATGTGCAATCACTTCATCATGTTTTGTTTGACCTTTAATTACTGCACCTAAAGTTACTACTGCATCAATATCATTTCTTTGCAATAACTTGTCAATGACTAGAGGCATATCAAAAATTCCAGGTACATTACTTGTATGAATAACATCAAGATTGAGTTTCTTTGCAGTCTCTAATGCAACATCATACATGCGTGATGTAATTTTTTGGTTAAATTCTGCTACCACTATTGCAATTTTCAAAATTAATTCACCTTTGAAAATTCAAGTAATTCCTTTCCATCAATGAAAGGAATTGCGTTTTCTTTTGCATATTTTTCTGCCTTTTCAACTGACAATGCAGAATATGTTTCTGAATCCATCATTTCACATATAGCAGTAATTGGAGAGAGATTTGCTAATTGTGCAAGATATACAGACATTTCAGTGTGACCTGTTCTAGAAGATAAAAGACCATTTGATGCAATCAACAGTGGAACATGACCAGGAGTTTTAAAAGTTGAATTGAAGTATTGTTTTGGGTTTTCATTTTTGTATAATGTAGACATTTCTTTGATAGTTAATGCTCTATCTCTATCTGTAATTCCGGTATAGGTTTGTTTATGATTAATACTAATTGAGAATGTTGGGTGATCACCATATGGAGCAGTTCCCATGATCATTTTTTTGGATTCTTCATCAAGCTCATTTGATGCAGATAACATGTTGTGCATGTATTTCAATTGTAATTTTTCTGCTAATGAGTTGTCAATTGCCAAACAGAGTAAACCACCAGCATGTTTTCGCATTCGAACTATATGTTCAGGTGTAACAAACTCTGCTGCAGCTACCATGTCAATTTCATTTTCACGACCATCAGAATCATGAATCATTACAAATTCACCTTGTTTTAGTGAAGAAAGTGCTGAATCAAATGTCATGAAAAAAAATGATTTTGTTGTCATTATAAAGTTTACTAGATTTATTGTTATTACCAATAAATTGGTAATTAATATTTATTTTAAAATATATTTACCTAATACGTCAGTCTCAATGTTTAATTTATCATCAATATTTTTTGTTTTAAAATTTGTAATTTCTATTGTATGAGGAATAAGACATACGGATGCTAGATCATTTTTTACATCAACAACAGTTAAACTAATTCCATCTAAAGCAATAGATCCTTTTTGAACAACATATTTTTTCAAACTAGTAGGAATTTTAAACCAAATTTTTACTTCTTTTGGTTTTTTCTCTATTTTTTTAATTTGTGCAACACCATCAACATGTCCTAATACAAAATGACCTTCTAGTCTTTCACCAACTTTTAAACTTCTTTCTACATTAACTAAACTTCCAACTTGTAGATTTCCCAAATCTGTTTTTTTCATTGTTTCGTCAATCATTTCAAATGTACAAACATTTTTTGTGATTTTAGTTGCACTAAGACAAACACCATTCAAAGCAACACTTTGACCAATTTTGAGACCTTTTGAATCCTTACCTAAATCAACAGAGACCTTAATTGCACTACGATTTTTTGTATTTTGTTCAATTTTTTTAATTTTTCCAGTACTAGTAATTATTCCAGTAAACATGTTACATCAAAAAATTTTGTCTGTAAATAATGTTTAGATGATTTCAAGTAATGCCTTAGCCCGTTTATAATGAACTTCATCAATCATTTTTCCATCAACTACAATTGCACCTCGTCCTTTCTTTGTTGATTTTTCATATTCTTTTACTACTAATTTTGACCAAGCAACTTCTGATGAATTTGGATGAAAAATTTTATGAGATGTTTGAATCTGATCAGGATGAATAATGCTTTTTCCAGAATATCCTAATTCTTTTCCAAGTTTACAATCTTGTTCTAAACCTTTTTCATCTTTAATTTCTTGCCAGATTCCATCTATTGCAGGTATTCCTGCTGCAGCTGCTGCAACAGGTACTTTGTATCGAGAATATTTTCCACCAACCGGATTTCCTTTTGTATATTCAATTTGCATGTCGTTAAGTAAATCAAATATTCCAAATACAATAGCATCAATTCTTTTGCTTGCCGAAGCAATTTCATAACAATTAATCACGCCCAAAGCAGATTCAATAGAAGGAATTAGACGTATTTTTTTCAGTTTTCTTTTCTTTTCCAAATTTGAAATGATTTTTTCAATTTTTTTTAGTTCCTTTGCTGAATCAACTTTAGGAATTACAATTCCATCTAGTCCTTTTTGAACTACTTTTTCTAGATCATTAGGAATTTTTCCTGATTGTGGAGAATTAGTTCTTACATATACAGAAGCAGTGAAATCTTTACGTTCCTTTAATTTTTTTGAGATTAATGTTCTAGCATTTTGTTTTTCTTTATCGGGTACTGAATCTTCTAAATCAAAACAAACTATGTCACCAGAAAGTGATTTTGCTTTTTCTAGAAATCTGGGATTATTTCCGGGTACAAAAACTAGACTACGAAATAGATTTGTCATTAAATGACTATGCGCCTTCGGGCTTCATAATGATTTTGCCAAAGAATTTGCCAGAGAGCATCTTTGTATGAGCCTCTGCTGCTTGTTCAAAGGTATAAACAGAATCTATGACTGATTTTATTTTTCCTTGTCCCATCCAGTAAAGACCTTCATCAAGTTCTGCTTTTGTTCCTTGTGTTGAACCTAGTACATTAATTCCTTTGAAGAAGATGTGTCTAAGATCGATTTTTGCATCATAACCTGTTGTTGCACCACATGAAACTAGTGTTGCTCCATATTTGAGTAAGGTTAGTTGTTTATTGAAATGGGTTTCACCAATGTGATCAAATGCAATATCAATGCCAGGTGCTTGATTCTTTGTTTTAGCAATTTCTTTTGATATTTTGAAGACTTGTTTACTCCAATCTTCTTGTCTATGGTCAACTGCATGGTCTGCACCTAATTCTAAACATTTATCGAGTTTATCAGGGCTAGCAGTTGCAATTACATCACAGTTGTATAATTTGGCAATTTGAATTGCAAAACTTCCTACACCAGAACCACCGCCCATTATAAGTACGGTTTGACCTGGAATGATTTTTGCTCTGCCAACTAACATGTGCCATGAAGTTAAAATTGTCATGGATGCTGCTGCTGCATCTTCATAAGAAACTGAATCTGGAATATGTGAAACATTAACTTCTGGTAAGTGAATCTCTTCACTGTATGCACCCCATAGTGGACCTGTTTGGAAACCCCAAACTTGTCTTCTGGTACAATCAAATTCTCTTCCACTTGTACAAGCAGCACAAACTCTGCATGCTAGATTAGAATGAGAAACAACTCTATCTCCAACTTTGAAACCTTTTACATCTTCACCAACTGCAATAACATCTCCTGCTACATCAGAACCTGAGACGTGTGGTAATGGAACTGGGACTGGATTTCCTCTCATTCCCCAAATATCGTTATAGTTTAGAGCAGATGCTTTATTTGTAAAAATTACCTCATCTGGTTTTGGTTTTGGTGAATCAATATCTTCAACCTTGAGGATTTTTGCATAATCATCATCAGGCGCATATTCACGATACACAACTGCTTTCATAATTTCGTCTTAGTTTACCCCTAATTATATTTTTTTAAGATCAGATTCTATTGATTTTGAAATCTTTTTTGGGCTGTTGAGCAGATAGTAGAATTTGTTTTAGTTGATCGTCTGTAATTTGACCAGGGGTTCTGCCCTGACTAGCAAGACCTAACAAATAATTTTCAACCATATTTGCAAGATCAGGTTTTACCATTTTGACATTGTTTAATCTCAATCTTGCTTCAGAACTAAGAATTTGTTTTAGCAACATTTCTTTTTGTGCATTGATTTGATCCTCGTTTGGTTGATCATTTACATCAGGTGCAGGTTCACTCATTTCTAACACTAAGAATAGATTTTTAGTTTTGGAGTTGTTTGAATTAATTCTCCTAGAATTTCAGTTGCAAGCTTATCTAATTTTTGCATTCCTTGACGACTAACAACACGTCCTTTCTTTTCTACTTGTTCAAGATAACCTAATTTTTCTAATCCATGGATTGCATTTCTAATAATTGCACCACTAGCATCTCGGTGATGACGTGCACCATAGTACATTTTGCGTTTTCCGTCACCATAAATTGTTCTAAGATCATTTACGGTAAGAGGACCATGAAGGTAAATTTTTCTCATTATGGATGCACATCTAGTATACCACCAATCTGGTTGTTGTGGGGGCTTGTCAGCATGTGATCCTGTTTTGACAAAAGATGACCAAACTGGTGCAGGAATATCTTCATTTTTCAAGATCTCAGTAAGTCTTGAGATAAATTCCTGTTGAGGTACATCGTAAACTTTAGCCATTGGAAAAAATTTCGGTAATCGTCTTATAAATCATTGAGAAATAATCTTCCGATATGTGTGATTGCAGTATGAACATGTTATTCGTATAGACTTTGGTTTAGAACCAAGACGAATTTTTGATGTGAACCCAGGTG
>CALBOT010000104.1 GCA_937896695.1 uncultured Candidatus Nitrosopelagicus sp.
AGATTGATAAAAATAAATTTTTGATAAAAGGCGGAGGAGGAGCACTACTAAAAGAAAACATACTGATCAGTGCTGCTAAAAAAGTAATCATTATGGCAGATAGTTCAAAATTCGTCAAAGATTTTAACAGGACAGTTCCAATTGAAGTTCAACCTTCAGCAAGACAAATTGTTTGGAAAAAAATTGAAAAAATTGGTGGTAAACCAGAATTAAGAACACTGGATAGAGGATATCCATTTTTCACTGAAAATTCAAACATTATACTTGATTGCAGTTTTGGAGTAATCAAAAACCCAAAAACACTACAGCAAAAATTGCTCAATATTCCAGGAGTAATTGAAGTTGGAATTTTTACAAGAAAGCCAGATGTGATATACAAAGCAAAAACAAACGGTAAATTTGAAATTTTAATTTAATTTTCGTGGTACAAAATTTCCATATCCAGGCTTGCCAATCACTTCAAAATCTTCAGCAACAACTGTACCTCTAACAATTGTTTTTACAGGCCAACCTTTGAGATTCCATCCATCATAAACAAGATAATCTGAAAACCCACCAAAAAGTTCAGGAGATACTTTTTCCTCTTTTTTTAGATCAATCATCGTAATATCAGCATCATAACCTATTTCCAAACTTCCTTTACCAGATAAGCCAAAAATTTTTGCCGAATTTGTACTTGTTAGATTTGCTAATTGATTCAGATTAAGTCTATTTTTGTTAACACCTTCACTAAGTAAGATTGGTAATGATGTTCCAATTCCAGGAAATCCTGCTAATGCACCCCAGACATCATCACCTCCAAGTTTTAGATTCAATTGATTAGCAACATGATCAGTCCCTATTGTATCAATTTCATTATTTTGTAAAGCATTCCAGACAGATTGTACATCATTGTTTGTTCTGATTGGAGGCATAACTTTAGCAAGATATCCAGTTTGAGATTCATGAGATAATGTTAGATAATGTGGACATGTTTCAACAAAAATTTTAGTTCCTTTTTTCTTTTCTTCTTTTATTTTTTCTAATGCTAATTTTGAACCAATATGTACAAAATAGATTTGACAATCATATTTTCTCCCATATTCACAAATTATTTGAATTGATTTTGCTTCAAAATTTGGAGAACGACTTTCAGACCATGCGTTTAATCCATCATGATTTTTTTCTTTTTCTGTTTTCATTCCACATGAACATTCTTGATAATCTTCAGCATGAACCAAAACAGGACATTTTAGAGATGCTGCATTCTTAACTATTTTTTCAACTAATTCATTTGTGACATTTACTTCAGCAGCAATTAATTTTTCTTCTCCAGGATTCATTTCCATGTATACATGTCCTACATCACCACCAAGATTCATGTATATTTTAAATGAAAAAATTTTATTTTCGGTACAATACTGCATTTCAGTAATTTGAGAATCATCAAAAATCGAAGCATGTAATGTGTAATCAACATAATGTGAATTTTGACTGGCAAGAAGGTGTTTGTTAAGAGATTCTTTGTATGAGCCTTTTAATCTGAACATTCTGATCATTGTAGTAACACCACCTATTGCAGCTGCATGTGATTCAGTAATTGCAGCTTGATCAATTGGTGAATAAACACCATAGTGAACATGAGGATCAATCAATCCAGGAATACTCACTAAACCTGAACCATTAATTTTTTTATCACAATCAGGATTATCATTGGTAATCAACTTGATCTTTCCATCATCAACTACAATATTTTTTTCAACCATACCATTTGAGGTTATAACATGTGAATCAGCAATCAGTAAATCATAAGTCATTATGTTTCTAAATTTTCTAAACAATACTATAGTAAAAATGAATATACATTGTGAAAAAAATGCAATTCATAGGGCCGATAGTTTAGGGGTATAGCGCCACGTTCGCAACGTGGAAGTCGAGGGTTCAATTCCCTCTCGGTCCATTTCACGAAAACATTATACAGAGAAAAGATATAATTTTATCATGAAGGTATTCAATGGAAAAAAGGCAGCAAATGATTACATGTCTGCACATACCTTAGCATTTTCAACACCAGAACTTACCTTAATGAGATACTCATTTTGGTTAGGAGATATGGTGAAAGACCCAGAAGGAAAAGAAGAAAGTATACCAAGACTTTACACATATGTAGATGAAGAAGATTATGCCCCGGTTCAAATAATCGATGATGAAAAATTTGAAGCAACGGGTGCACTTTTTAAATCAAATTTGTATGGAAGTGCAAACGATGGTTCTTCTGGAGAGGAGCAGTTTTGTTCCGAATGTGGTTCAAAAAATTCATCTCAAGCAAAGTTTTGTAGAGAATGTGGAGTAAATCTTAGTTAAAGAATTATTGTTTTGCACCACATTTTGTGCAGAATTTAGCACCCGGTCTTAAGTCTGCACCACACTGTGTACAACTACCGCCACTTTGTTTTGGAGGAAGTAGTGCAGGATCTGGTGTAGGTAAAGTTCCTGGTTCGTTAAATGCAGCTGCAGGAGGTGCACCCATAACGGATGGAGGACCACCAACAGGATTTTGTGCAGTTCCACGAGGAGGAGCATTCATTCCAGACATCATGCCTGGCTGACCCATTCCGGGTTGACCCATTCCTGGCATCAATCCAGGAGAATGTGTTGCACCAGTACCACCTCCACCTTTTGAAACTTGATCTAATGCTTTTTTTAATTCCATTAACGAATTAACACCTAAAAATAATAAAGCAGAATATGATGCAGTGTAATCACCAAGTTTTTGAAAAAATTCTTTATCAGACATTTGTCCAGATTTATACAAATTATTTGCATCTAGAAAAGATTCGTAATATCCTTGTGTATCAGTAAATAATGCTTGTAACTTATCAAAAGTAAGATTGTATGTATCAATTTCTCCTAGTGACATAATTGAATGAGGAGAATCTAATATTAATAGTTTAGAATAAAAAGAGAAAAATTAGTAGAGCCTAAATTTTATCGAGTGCTCTATCTATCATGTTTTGGTATACTTCTTTAGAGCCTGCGCCTACTTGTTGAGCTATGATTTCACCTTTGTTCAAGAGTAACAATGTTGGAATACTAAACACATTGTATTTTTGTGCAATTTCTTGTGCATTATCAACATTAACTTTTACGAAGTTGACTTTGCCATCATAATCTCCAGCAAGTTCTTCTACAACAGGTCCAACCATTCTACAAGGTCCACACCATTGTGCCCAAAAGTCTACAAAGACTGGTTTATCAGAACCAAGGACATCAGTTTCCCATGATTTTGGATCATCTATTTCTGTTATTGCCATGATTAACAGATTTTATCAAAAGTTCACATCTAAAAATGTATTTGTGATTATAACACCGTGTTGCCAAAATTGTTGAAGAATTTTCAAAATATACTTAAATGACGTACTTGAGGTATGAGAACATGAGTGCAGAACTTCGATTGAAAAAACTTAGAGGTTCAGGTGGATTTGTTATGGCAAGAGTAACTGATGAGCAACAAAGTAAAGGAAACCTTGGAGGACCAGATCTATTTTTAGCTCCAATAGGAAGATTAGAATCAGAATTAATTTCTAAATTCACATGCAATACGTGTGAAAAAGAGTTTGAAGGTAGTCCAAAAATTGAATTTGAAAACCCAAATGAAGAAGTTGCTGAAAATTTAGTTTTAGCTGAGAGAGGAAAATATCTATGCAATGAATGCGGTTCAACAATTGCAGAATATAGAGAATTTAGAAAACCAGACGAAGCAATGAATGTAGGTTTAGCAACTCCAATGGAAAAACAACAAGTAGAATCTTCCGGATTGGAATCATTTTCTCAACCTGAACCAGTCAAACCTGAAACAATTCAACAAGAAATTACAACAGAAGCCAGCTATAGTGTTTCAGGATCAGTGAGAAATATTGTTGGTATGGATGTCTTTGATGAATCTGCCAAAAGAATAGGTAAAACAACATTTGTAGGTGTTGATGAAAATCAAAAATTAGTTTTAGTAGTTTCAGATGATAGTGGTAATGAGGAAAATATTACATGGGGTAGAGTTGCAGCTGTAGGCGAAGTAATCTTTTTAGGAAAATGTGAATGTGAGCAAGAACAAATTATTCCTAAGACTACAGAAGATAAAGTTCCAATTGGCGAAGGATTACGCTGCTCGAGTTGTAATTTTGATAATAAACCAGATTCTAAATTTTGTGAGAGTTGTGGAGACAAATTAGTATAGATAATCGATAAGATTTATCTTAGTAAATTTACGAGCAAACATAATTTGGGAAGTTCAACAAAGAGTGTAATCAAAGATATAGTAATCATTGTTGTAGCATTTGCCATTATTTGGTTAGGATTACAAGCAGTTTTTGGAACTCCCAATCCATTTTACGTAGTTTCAAGCGGAAGTATGATTCCAGCATTAGAGGTTTATGATGTAATAGTTGTTGAAGGAAATACACCATTTGATGATGTGGAAAAAGGAGACATAATCGTATTTTATTCACCAAAATTATATGAACAAGGAAAAGAGAGAGTCATTGTTCACAGAGTTAGCTTAGACATGTCTACAGATGAACAAAAAATAGTAAGGACAAAGGGCGATGCAAATCCATCTTCAATTGCAGGTACAGACTATCCAATAACAGAAAAGGAATATCTAGGTCAAGTAGAATATGTGATACCACAAGTAGGATACATAACACAAATTTTACAACCACCAATCAATTACATAATAATTGCAGTCATAATTGGCATAATGGTTGTAAAACATTTTTCAGGAAAAGAAAAGAAAAAAATTGAATTCCAATATAGAAATGATGAAGCAGATAACGATAATTCAGATAAGATAACTGAAAATGAGAAAGATTCAGAGAATGACCAATCAGAAAAAAATGAATCGATTAAAGACGATAAAAAAGATTAAGATGATTATTTTTCAGGTATCTTGAATACACGGTTGAAATATTCAGAATTTTCTTTTGTTTCTTCAGGCTCTTCTTTAACTTTAGCCAAATCTTTTGCAAGTTGTTTTTTGTAACCTAATTGCATTTGACGAGCAATTTGAATTCTTTGGGCTTGCGGAGAACCTGCACCATGCATTGATTCAGTTAGATATCCAACAGCATTTCGTCCCATAGTCATATTTTCAATTAAACGTAAAATTCTCATTCTGTTTTCTACTTCAATACCAGATTTTCCTTTTAGATATTTTTCCAAAAGAGGACCAGTTTCAGAACTTCTAAATTCTGCTTCAGAAGGCAATGTTACCAAAATTCCACCTGCAACATCTTGTGCCAATCTTGCTAATTCATATGGCAATCTAGTGACATTATGTTTACAAACATTTGCAAGCATATCATCATTAAGAAATACACCAGATTTCATCTTATGGCCTTGATATGATGCTGCAATTCCTGCAGCATAGATTGATTCGTTTAGATGTGTCATTTCAATTATTTTATCTTTAATGTGAGAAACTTTTGGTACACCGTTGTATTCTGCAATAGCAGCTGCGGCTCCAATCAAAACATCACCCAAACCAGTTTTACAAACATAACTTCGTCTGTGATAACAAGTGAATCTTTCAACTAACATTGATGCAAATTCGTATTCACCATCCATGAAAATCATTTCATTTGGAATGAAAACTCGATCAAATATTACCATAGTTTCTTGTCCACCATATTCAGAATTTCCAACATCAATATCACCAGGCTCCATACTTCGTGTGTCACAAGATTGTCTACCGTAAATGTAAGTAATTCCAGGGGTATCTACGGGTAATGCACCAACAATTGCATAATCCTTATCATTTTCTAGTAATCGCATAGTAGGCATTACAATCATCCAATGAGAATTAATTGTGCCAGTTTGATGTGCTTTGGCACCTGTTACATAGACACCTTTGTCATCTCTATCAACAATATGTAAGAATAGATCAGGATCTTCTTGTTCACTAGGTGCAAGACTTCGGTCACCTTTAACATCAGTCATTGCACCACCAATAACTAAATTCTCATGTTGAACCATTTTTATGAATTCTAATAATCTTTGATGATATTTTGTTCCATGTTTTTCATCAATTTCAAAAGTTGTAGAATGCAATGAATTCATTGCATCCATTCCAACACATCTTTGGAAACATGTGCCAGTAAGCTGACCCAATTTTCTTTGCATTTTATTTTGTAAAACTAAATCTTCTGCACTTTCAGCAATATGTAAAAAACGATTTACTTTTTCACCTGAAATTGAGGAATGAGGAAATGCAAGTTCTTCTTCTTCAACTGCAAGATCATAAGTTTTTGCAACAGCATTAATCGAAGGACGAATCATTGGATGATCAACTGGCTCTTTAACTAATTCACCAAACAGGTAGACTTTCAAATTTCTACCTTTGAGACTTTCGATGTATTCTTCGCCTGTTCTGATCGGTTTTACTGTTTTTTGCATGTCGATGTTACACTTAGTGATTCAAATAATTAAAAAGTTTCCAATTAAAGCTGTGCCTAACTATAGACCAATACGCACATCTAGAACTTTACATCCCTTATTTTTTTCCATTACCAAAACTGGATTCATATCCAATTCTTTAATTTCATTAAAATCAGTTACAAGTTGAGATAATCGCTGAATGCACTCAGAAAGTTTTTTGACATCAGATGGTTTTTCACCTCTTACACCTTCCAGTATTTTTTTAGTTTTAATTGAGGATATCATATGATCAGCTTCTACGTTTGTCATTGGTGCAAGTTTGAATGTTACATCTTTTAGAACTTCAACATAAATTCCGCCCATTCCAAGCATTACAACAGGTCCAAATCCAGGTTCTAGTTTTGAACCGATAATCATTTCTTTTCCTCCTTTAACCATTTCAACAACTAGAACACCTTTGATGTCTGCTTTCTTATTGTATTTCTTGGCATTTTTTATTATAGTATCAAATGCATTTTCAACATCTTTTGCATTTTGTAGATTAACTTTCACTCCACCAGCATCAGATTTATGGATGATTTGAGGAGATGCAATTTTTAAAACAACAGGATAGCCGATTTTTTTAGAAGCAGCAACTGCTTCTTTTTTTGATTTGGCCAGTTTACTAGCAGGTAATGGGAAACCGTATGCACGAAGAATTTCTTGACCTTCTTCCTCTAGCAATGCACTTCGTTTTTGTTTTTTTGCATTATCCAGAATCTTTTTTACTTTATCTTTTTTCACAGAGAATTTTGTTATTTTTCCAGGAGAATTTTTGACCCAATTTGTGAAAGTGAGCATAGCTTTTAGTGCACGAATTGAACCTTCTGCATAAGTGTAATATGGAACATCACCATTTGCTAAGATTTCACGATTTGTTATTCCTTCATCTAATCCCATCAAACTAGCTAACATTGTTTTTTTGTATTTCTTTGACATTGAAACTATAACTTCTGCAAGTTTATCATAATTCAAAGTAGCAGATGGAGTACACATAGAAATTACAGAACCAACATTTTTGTGTTTTAGTACTTCATTCAACACATTTTCAAATCTATTGAAATCTGCATCGCCTACAATGTCTACGGGATTACGTGAACTTCCCCACGGAGGAATTACAGCATCAATTTTTTTTCTAATCTCTTCAATTTTTGCCATTTTAATTCCAAGTTTTGAACATGCATCAGTTGAAATTATTGCAGGACCACCTGCATTTGAGACAATTACTAAATCACCATTCATTGGTAGTGGTTGCTTTGAAAATGCGGTTGCATAATCAAATAATTCTTCCATAGTATCAACGCGTATTGCTCCTGATTGTTTTAGTAATGCATCATAAATTTCATCAGAACCCATTAAAGCTCCCGTGTGAGACATAGCAGCCTTTGCTCCTTCTGGACTTCGTCCAGATTTTAATACCAAAACAGGTTTTTTCTTTTTTCTTGTGATATCTTTACAGACTTTGAGAAATTCCTGACCATTTCCCATATCTTCCAAATACATAACAATAACTTTGGTTTGTTTGTGTTCTGCAAGCATCTTTAGCATATCAATTTCACTCATGTCTGCTTTGTTACCCATACTGATTACTGCAGAAAATCCAATACCTTGTGCACTTGCGTCTTCAACTAATGCAGCACATATTGCACCACTCTGAGAGATAAGTGCAATTTCTCCAGATTTGGGAGTGATTTTAAGAAATGTAGAATTCATCATGGTTTGTGGTTCAAGATTCATCACACCAAGACAGTTTGGACCAATAATTTGTAATTTGTATTTTTTTGCAATATCTTTCAGTTTTTGTTCTAATTTTGCACCTTCTTCATCTACTTCTTTGAATCCTGCAGTGATTACAATTGCACCTCTAAGTTTCTTTTTTCCACATTCTTCTAGCACCGCAGGCACAACAGTATTTTTTGTAACAACAACTGCCAAGTCGACTTTTCCAGGAACATCCAAAACTGACTTGTATGCTTTTTTGTCAAAAACAGTTTCACGTGTTGGGCTAATTGGATAAATTGTTCCTTTGTAGCCTTTCATTATATTGCTAGTAATTGCACGCCCAACACTTCCTTCTTTATCCGAAGCACCAATAATTGCAATGGATTTTGGAGAAAGAAAAACAGAATTTGTCATTGTATGTTTTTAATTAAAAAATTTTTGTATATTAAAGCTATTCCAAATTAGCTTCCAAGCATCTTTCCTGCAAGATTTTCCTTTCTTGGAATCCAGATTATTTTCAATTCAGGTATTTTTGCGATTAATGACCAGGATTCTTGTGCCAAAATACGTAATTGTTCGTTATTTATTGCAAATTCATGATTTAATTGATTTACGGTATTTTTTGAATCACTAAAGATTGTAATTTTATCTGATGAACCATTAAATTTTTTTAATGCGGAAATTATAGCGTGATATTCAGCTTGATTATTTGTTAATTCTGATTTTTTTTCATAGAAGGATTCACCTGTTTCTTTAACAAAAAATCCATATCCAGAATTTTCACCACCAGCACCATCAACGAAAATATTAACTTCCATCTTTATACAATTTTGTTAATTTTACAGATAAATTTAATGTAATCATGTAAATCACTAATGAAATTGATTGTGAAACAATTGATGCCATGTAAGGTTCATAGTCAATTTGTAAGAAATAGTACTGTAAAGTCCATCTAACAATTGTATAAACTACCTCACCAATTCCAAGTGAAGAAATTATTTTAATTAAATCAGATTTTAAAAGTGTGTTATCTCTTTGCCCATTACCTAAAATGTATTTTTTTCTATTATCATAGTAGTATAAACCGCCAAAAACTGAAAAAAAAACAGCATAATCAATAATCAAAGTAAATGATGAATTAAGATAATCAGCTTGATCTCCGAAATGATTTGCAGCAATTGCAGAGATGATAACAGAGGCTAGGAAGCCTAAGAAGACATTTTTATTTAATTTTAGATATTCTTGGTATTTTTGTTTCATAATCTCGATAAAATATGTAATTTCTAATGTTTCTAGGAAAACCCATTAATTATATTATTATTTTATTATAATAATATGGATTCGGACGAAAAACGATTAAAACAAGAAGATTGTAATGAAGATGATCTTGGAACAGGGGTTTTAACATTAACGAACAAACGTATAGCATTTGATAAAAGAACAAGCAGAATAGCAGATTTTTCAACAAAGATGGGAGATACTGTAATCGACGTTCCTTTGGACAAGGTAGATGTCTGGAAAGAAGGTAGATTCATCAAAAAAATTTGTTTTAAAATAAAAACAGATGAAGGTGAAAAATCATACAAGTTTGGCGTTATGGGAACTGGTGGATGGTTAGAAGAAATTCAAGAAGCCATAGAAGATTTTAAAAATCAATAAAGTACATCGACGCTATCTAATCTCCAAGATTGTTTAACAAAAGTATCTTTCATTTTTGCACCAGGATATACACTAGATTCTCTTATACCAGTTATTGCAATTTGTGAACCACAATCACCTGCATACTTTAGTGGAACAACGAAAAATTTTGCTTTTTGTCTTTTACATACATCTTCCAACATAGAAGACAATCTTTTGTTTGCAGCAACTCCTCCAACAATCATAATTTCATTTTTTCTTGTAAATGCTAATGCACGTTCAGTAGCTTCTGCAATCATTGCAAAAGCAGTTTCTTGTAATGAATAACATGCATCCTCAACTCCTTTTGATGCACTTTTTTTAGCAGCAGATAATAATCCGGAAAAAGAAACATCATTTCCTTTTACAACATATGGCAGATCAACATAGTTTGTAGATTTGTTAGCCAATTCCTCAATTTTTCGTCCACACGGAGAAGCAAATCCCAATGAACGCCCAAATTGATCAAGAAGTTGACCTAGAGTGATATCCAATGTTTCACCAAATACTCTCCATCTACCAGATGAAAAGGCAAGAATCATTGTGTGTCCGCCTGAAACAAGAAGTACAAGTGGATTTTTTGCACCAGTCAAAAGTTTTCCTAATTCAATATGACCAATTGCATGATTAACAGGATAAATTGGAATATCATAATATGATGAAAGAGAACGTGCAACAACTGCACCAACTCTAAGACATGGTCCAAGACCTGGACCTCCTGCATATGCAATCATATCAAGATCATTGATTTTGATTTTTGCTTCATCAAGACATTCTTTTAGAACAGATGAACTGTTTTCAATATGATGACGTGATGCTTCTCTAGGATGAATTCCTTCACCTTCTGGAGGTTTGTAGATTTTCCTAACATCAGATAAGATTTTTCCATTCTTTTGTTTTTTTTCAATTACTGCACATGAAAACGTGTGCGCAGTACTTTCAATTCCTAGGCAGAACATTTCATCCTCTACTTAATGTAGATACTATTTTTATTATATCATTGTTTTTGAGTATATGATCAGCACCAATGCGTTGTTTTGTTTTTGCATCAATAGCATGTAAGAATCCATTTCCAATATCCTGATGAATTGTAAATGCTAATTCTTTTGCTGTAGAACCTTTTTTTAACAATCTTGCATCAGGTAAAACTTGTCCCTGTTTGTTAATTAATTTAGTTTCATCTTCAACAGGATAAACAATAATCATGTCTAAAACATCAAAAATTATGGAATTAAGAATTTGTTGAACGCCAGTTGTTTGAATTTTTGTAAGAACGTTTTGTGCAAGATGTAATGCATTATTTTGTTGTTCAGATAACTGAACACCTTCCATTTCTGAAAAAGTCTCATCACCAGGTACGTAATTGATTAATTTTGCTTTTGCGGCTTTTTTCAATAAAAGTTCAGTTTCAGCACTAGATGGAATAGTTTTGAGATTTGTAGATATTTTTTCAAGAATTTTCAGATCATCGCATAGATCTGCTTTGTTGGCTGCAATAAGCAAAGGTTTTGCGGTTTTTCTAAGAGCTTTTAGGAAATCCATCATGTCATCCTCCGTCCAATCTTGAGCTTTTTTTGTTTTTAATGACTTTGATGTTAAAACCTGATCAACTTGAGATTCTAGTATTCCTAATCCCGTAAAACGTCTTGTAATTCCATCAGTGATTTTTGCACGTTTTTGATCTATTTCTTTTACAAGTTTTGGCCATTCTCTATCAAGTATTTCTTTGAACCATAAATCAAATTCTTCTTCCACAAATTGTATATCTTCCAATGGATCATGAGTTCCAACATTTACCGGTTGCCCTTGAATATCAGTTGAACCAGAAACATCAACCACATGAATTAATGCATCTGCTTTCATAGCGTCAGTAAGAAATTGATTTCCTAGTCCTTTACCTTCATGTGCACCTGGAACTAAACCTGCTACATCAATTAATTTTACAGGAACAAACCTAGTACCGTCACGACATAAATCATTTCCACATCTATTTTGCAAATTTTTACATTCACAATCAATTTTTAGGTAACAAACACCAACATTTGGTTCAATTGTAGTGAAGGGGAAATTACCACTTTGCACTACAGTTTCTGTTGCAGCAGAAAAAAAAGTTGATTTTCCAACATTTGCTTTACCAAGTAACCCAATTTGCATAAGGAAATAGTTTTCATCTGATCATATTAGTATTACAGAAATTCATTAATCATAGATGTAGTAATGGATGATGTGAATTTAGTAATTACTGGCAATCCAGGGGTTGGAAAACATACAATTGCAGATTTTTTTGTAAAGCAAAATTCATCATATCAGATATTTGATATAAACAAATTTGCAATTGAAAAAGGATTTGGAGAACATACACATGATGGAATTGAGATAGATACCAAAATACTGAAAAATGAAATCCAAAAATTAGAATTGAAAAAGGTGTTAATCATAGGTCATTTAGCACCTTATGTATTGGATAAATCAAATGTTGAAATTGCCATAATTTTGAGAAAAAATCCCTATGAATTAATAAAAATTTATGAAAAAAGGAAATATCAAAAATCAAAAATAAAAGAAAATGCTGGCAGCGAAATATTAGGCATCATTGCAAATGATTCAATTACATCATTTGGAAAAGAAAAATCTTTTGAAGTTAATGCCACAGATAAAACACCGGAAAATATTTTGAAAAAAATTCAAGATATAATCAATAATCAAGATGGCGGAGACATAGTAGATTGGCTAAAATTAATTGAAGAGAAAAATGAAATAAACAAGTTTTTTGATTACTAATTTAATATAATCCTCAATAATTACACAAAGAATTGTTTGAGATAAAATATAGTGATTTAGCAGGAAGAATTGGTGTTCTTCATACAAACCATGGAAAAATTGAAACGCCATCTTTTGTTCCTGTAATACATCCAGTAAAACAAACTATCCCACCCAAGAAAATCAAAGAAATTGGTTTTGATGTTGTAATCACAAATGCATACATGACATTGAAGAGATTAGAA
>CALBOT010000105.1 GCA_937896695.1 uncultured Candidatus Nitrosopelagicus sp.
ATTATTACATCTACGTATTTGGAGACGTTTATCTCAGAATTATAAACACCTAGAAGTAATTTGTACTCTCCAGATAATGCAATTTCACTTGCAGTAATACTCACAACAATTTCATCAGAATTAACGAAGTCATGCGATACTAAAAGATCTGAAGATTTTGTCACTGCAGATGCAGTATGAGCAAAATTGAAATTAGTCTTTCCAACATTGGACAATTTGTTTATATCCATAGAGATTGTTTTAGTTTCACCTTTCTTTATTGTGATTGATTCAATGTTAGTGGATACTGTAAATGGAAGAGGTTTGCCAGTATCAACAACACCAATTTTATTTTCTGCCCACTCTGTAAACCAAATTTTGTCACCTATTGCATCAAAGCCAAAGATTTGTGCAACGCCACAATTTGAGTCTGACTTGTCTTCACAGTCAGCCCAGTTTGGATTTTTTGATGGAACCATATACTCTACAAGAGTTTCTTTTTCAATATCAAAAACTGCAAGTTGATTAGAAGTTTGTTCATTAAAGATTAAAGTTCCATTCATATCAGTTTCAGACCAATACGGTCTAGAAATTGGAGATTTTATTATTCCAGTGGAATTTCCATAAGCAGATTTTTGAGGTGTTGATGTGATAAATTTTGTAAATGTTTCTTCGTTAGGATCAAATTTGAAAAAGAAACTACTGGAAGTATCCACTATCCAAACATTATCATTTTCATCTACAGATAATCCATTTGCAGTACTTAGACCAGTCGGAAAGTCATATACATCAAAGTAATTTTCGAGTGGAATATCCATTCCAGTACTTGCCAAATAGGAATCTTGTTTGTATTGCTCTATGTTAAATTTCAATAATAGACCGGTGGTGTCTGGAATCCAATTTGTATACCATAAATTATTTTCAGAATCAATGGCAAAGTCACCGGTAAAGGAATTTGGAATTGGTGCAACAATACTAGAATATGTAATTTCATCAATATTTTGAGATAAATCAAAGAAAGTGATTTTGTTTCCAGTAAAATCATTCACAATGATATTAGAGCCACTGATAGCAAGTTTTTGAGGCAGTGAACCTTCTTCAGAAACAGGATATGAAATTGCATCATATGTTTTACTAATTGTATCGAAACGCCAGATAGTATCAAAACTTCCATCAGTATACCACATAGTACCATCAGAAGAATAATCCATTCCCCAAGACATGGTACGTGCACCCTCAGGCCACAATTCATTTTCAAATTCAGTGAATGTCTCTGATGTCGGATCAAATTTTGCAATTTGTCCAGCATTTGATTCTACAAACCATACATTTCCATCAGGTGCAACCTTGATTGCAAGAGGTTGTGTACACAAAGTTGGAATTTGATATTCTTTTACAAAAGATGTAGATTTTGCATCACTACCTCCACAAAAAGTAGCACGTTGATCATCAGGAAAATTATCCATAGGAGTTCCAGTTTTTGTCAAGGTAAGTTCAGTACAATAATCATCAATTAACATCTGATCACCAGATTTCTGTCCAACATCACATAGTGAAGAATTACGTTCTTCAGTTGCCATGTCCTGACATGCGACAAGAGCTTGATCACTATTTTCTAAATCAGAGGTACGTTCTACACAAGCATTCATCATAAAATCAAATTTGTCTAAAACCTGTTTTTCTTCCATAGTCATCGTAGCTGCCGGAGGAGCAATTGCAAATAATACAGTAGATGTTAATAAAATACCGCCCAAAAATGCGAATGCGAGTATACCTTTTGTTTTTTGTTTCACAATTTTTCAAAATTAGAGCTTGTTATATCTGATTCTTAAAGTAAGGATAAATCTCCAGTTACTTTATCAATTAGATTTTCAGGCGCAGGACCCACAGATATGCAAGTTGTAGTTCCAGGTGCAATTTGTGTATGACCCGCATCAGTAATTTCTGACCACGGAAGCCCTAACTCAATTGCTCCCTTCTTAACTTCGTCTAATTCCTTTATTCCAGAAACTTTTACAACAACTTTTTCTTGTCCTGTCCACCAAGTTTGAAACCATTCAGGATGTGATTTTCTTACATGTTCAGCACCCATAACACATGCATGACCGACTTGTGCAGCAATTTTTCCTTTACCCATTCCAAGATCTGTTCGAACAGCAATTACTTGTTTGATATCAGTCATATGAAATAATTATACAAGTTGATGATAAACGTTACAATTCAAATACCAAATAAAAGAACATACCATACATGTATGATGCAGTAGTAGCTGGAGGAAGTATTTCAGGACTTTTGGCAGCAAGAGAAATTGCAAAAGATGGTCATTCCGTTTTAGTTTTAGAAGAAGGTTTTGAAGTTGGCAGCCCAGAACATTGTGGAGGATTAGTTAGTGAAAATGCGCTAAAAGATCTAGGCATTGAACCCTCAGCAAAAACATTTGACAGTAAAATAGACTGTGCAAAAATTTTTTCTCCTGAAGGAAAAGAAATTACAATTAATTCAAAAAAACAAAAAATCATAGTAATTAACAGAAGAGAATTAGATAAACAAGCAGCAAGACAGGCAAGGGATAATGGTGCAGAAATTTCCGTTAAAACTACATTTCAAGAAAAAAAAAATAATACAATAAGAACATCAAATGGAAATTTAGAATGCAAATTTTTTATTGATTGTAGAGGAGTGTCAAGATTAGCAAATAAAGATAGAGAAGGAATTTTGTCAACTGCACAATACGAAGTATATGCAGATTGGATAAAGGAAGGTCAAGTAGAAGTATATTTTGATCAGGAGAAATATCCAGAGTTTTTTGCATGGATAATTCCTTCAGGGAAAGGAGTAGGTAAAGTAGGAGTTTCAGGTAGAGGAATCAACACATTGGCAATAATTGATGAGTTTCTAAAAAATAAGGGGAATTTTTCGACAATTAGAAAAATATTTGCGCCAATTTGGATTAAAGGTCCAATTAAAAATTTCATAGAAGAAAATACATTGATTGTAGGAGATGCAGCAGGACAAGCAAAACCTACAACTGCAGGAGGAATTTTTTCATGCGGAATGGCAGGAATTATGGCAGGAAGAGCTATTTCTAAAGCAATTCAAACAGGAGATTCTTCAGCATTAATGGATTATGAAAAACAATGGAGAGATAAATTTGGTAAAGAATTTGAAAAACAAAATTTAGCAAGAAAAATACTTGCCAGATTAGACAATAGTACAGTGAATAAGCTGTTCAAATCAATCACACCGGAAATTGAAGAAGACATTTCAAATAAAGAAGATTTTGATTATCATACAAGCTCTATTCTCAGATTATTAGGAATGAAAGGTTCGTTCAATACAATGCAAGCATTGATTGGAGGAGAAATTAAGAGACTTGTTCAAAATAAAGCGTAAAATTTCAAGGAAGGTATAAATTCCTAACACAGAGGATTTGAGTATGTCTTCAAGAAACATTTTGGATACAAACTCACCAAGTATTTCACTACCAGTATGTAATGGTTGTAATAAACACATCATGCCAGGCGACAAGAATGTGAAATTTAACTGTCCAGAATGTAATAACGAATTAATTTGGAGATGTGGAAGTTGTAGAGAAGCCGCAGCACCGTATTCATGCAAATCATGCGGCTTTTCGGGACCATAGAAAATGGCTAAATTACTTTTAATCGTAAAAATACTTCCTACAGGAACTGAAGTAGATTTAGAAAAATTGGTTGATGAAATAAAATCAAGTCTAAAAGACGACATAGAATTGCTCAGATATACAAAAGAGCCATTAGCTTTTGGATTAGAATTTATCAAAGCAGAATTCACACTGGAAGATGCCGAAGGTAAGATGGAATCATTAGAAAGTTCTGTTAAATCTGTCGAAGGTGTTAGTGAATTCGAGGTGCTGAACATGAGCCGCATGTCAGTTGACATGAAATAGGAGCTTAGTTGGCTCGAAATGTCGACCCACTACAAATGAGAGTGGGAGAAGCAAAACAAAGAGATATTGGTAAAAAAAGAGCTCGAATCGGCCCTGATGCAATGGATTACCTCCAAGTAACACCAGGCGATGTAATTCAAATTAATGCAAAAAGATCAACGTGTGCAATAGTTTGGCCAACAGATGAAGATGAAAAATATCCAGATACAATACGAATCGACGGTCAAACAAGAAAGAATTTGGGAGTTGCATTAAGTGATGTTGTTGAAATCAATAAAGTAACAGCAAAACCTGCAAAATCAGTTACACTGACACCAATTGCAGATCAAGTAACAGTTGACAAAGAATTTACAGATTTTGTAAAAAATAGATTGAAAGGTTTGCCGTTAAGTCAATCTGACGAAATTTCAGTTATGATTCTCGGAAATGCAATGGATTTTAAAATAGAGAAAATATCTCCTAAAGGAATAGTTCGTATTGAACGTGCAACAAATCTAACAATTTTATCAGAAGTATCTGAAGATAAAAAATCACGAATAACATACGAAGAAGTAGGAGGATTACAAGAAGAAATTAAGGTTATGCGAGAAATCGTCGAATTGCCATTAAGACACCCAGAATTATTCGTACGACTTGGAATTGAACCACATAGCGGAGTGTTGTTGTACGGACCTCCAGGTTGTGGAAAAACACTGCTTGCAAAAGTTTTAGCAAGTGAATCAGATGCAAGAATGTTTTCAATTAACGGTCCAGAAATTATGAACAAGTATTATGGTGAAACGGAAGCAAAGTTAAGAGATATTTTCAAAGAAGCAAAAGAAAACTCTCCAAGTATAATTTTCATTGATGAGATTGATGCCATCGCACCAAAAAGAGAAGAAGCATACGGAGATGTAGAAAAGAGAGTTGTCGCCCAATTACTTGCATTGATGGATGGATTAACAGATAGAGGAAACGTAGTAGTTCTTGGCGCAACAAATAGACCAGACAGTGTAGACCCTGCATTAAGAAGACCCGGAAGATTTGATAGAGAGATGGAAATATCAGTACCAAATGCAGATGGCAGATTGGAAGTGATGCAGATTCACACACGAGGAATGCCTATTGCAGATGATGTTAACTTGAAGAGTCTCGCATCAGAATTACATGGGTATACCGGAGCAGATATGAAATCACTATGCAGAGAAGCTGCAATAAGATCAATTCGCAGATATTTGCCAGAAATTGATTTAGAGACAGAGAAGATTCCAACCAAAGTTTTACAAACAATGGAAGTGAAATTAATCGACTTTTATGACGCCATGCATGGAGTAATCCCTACAGCAATGAGAGAGTTCTATGTAGAACGTTCGAAAGTTTTTTGGGAAGATGTAGGAGGATTAGAAGAATCGAAGCACATTCTTCAAGATAACTTGATAGTTGCAATGAATGATCCTGAGAAATTCAGTAGAATGGGAATAAAACCACCAAAAGGTGCTTTGTTGTATGGACCACCTGGATGTGGGAAAACAATTTTGGCAAGAGCCTTAGCTACTGAAAGCGGAGGAAACATGATTCTCGTTAGAGGACCAGAAATACTATCAAAATGGGTTGGCGAATCAGAAAAAGCAATAAGAGAAATTTTCCGAAAAGCAAAAGCATCATCACCATGTGTGATAATTTTTGATGAATTAGACTCACTAGCAAAAATGAAAAATGGAGAAGAAGGAGGAGGAATTGGAGAGAATATACTCAGCCAAATGCTAACAGAGATGGAAGAGGGAACAACATCAAGAGTGGTAATCATAGGAATTACAAACAGACCAGATTTGATTGATAGTTCAATGTTAAGAACAGGCAGATTGGACTTGAATGTCTTTGTCAATCCACCGGACGAAAAGGGACGTTTAGAAATTATCAAAATTCTAACAGATGGCATGCCATTATCAAAAGATGTAGATTTACACGAGATTTCAGTTGCTACACAGAGTTATTCAGGTGCAGATTTAGCATCGCTATGCAGAGAAGCTGCTGTAGAAGCAATGCAGAATAATTCCAAAGAAATTACAAGTAAAGACTTTGCTAAAGGATTGAAGAGAATCAGACCATCAATAACAAAAGAGGTTGAAACATGGTATGAGAAGATTAAAGAAGGTGCATCAAACATAATTCCAAGAGAGGCTGACAAAACGTTTTACGGTTAGATTAACATGACAATTCCAATAAGAAATCACCTATTAGACATCATAAAACAGAAAGAAAACTGGACTGATAAAGAATTAGAAAAAGCACTTACAAAAGAAGGCACAGTTATGACTGAAGGTAAGTTCAATAAAGTTTTACTAGATTTAGAGATTATGGGATTGATTAATGTCTCATGGGTAACAAAAGAAAATAGAAGAATCGAAGCAGTTACAGAAAAAATTGAAGAAGATGAATACGAAGAGCAGATAAAAGAAACACAAGAAAAAGACTACGAAGCCAGTTTTCCTAACTCTTAAAATCTAAAATGAAATAAATTGCAGCCTCAGGAACTGTTACAATAATTCCAGGAATATGCTTCTGAAATTCTTTTTTTAACTTTAAAGCTATATTCATGTAATAATTTTTCTGGTCTAACTGCCACTTAAGTATTTTTTGAGGTGATTCATCAGCCATCACTCCAAAAACTTCTTGTCCTAACGAATTTGCACATAGATTCGCTGTGTACTCTGATATAGCTTTTTGATGGAATTCATAATTATCAGTTAAAAGACCACCAATACGAAGCCCGCATGCATTCCAAACTTTAGATGCAGATTCAATAC
>CALBOT010000106.1 GCA_937896695.1 uncultured Candidatus Nitrosopelagicus sp.
TTCACAGGTTAAACCAGGTAAACTTGCAGAATTAACATGGGCAAAAAATGAATGGCAAAGATTACAGAAAAAATATTCAGATTGATTTTTCATAAATATTTACAGTTGTTTTTACTAGTGAACGACTAATATCATCAGGCATGATGATCATGATTCCACTATCTTTAGAAACATTGGAACATGTTCCTGAATGACTAATTAGATTTTTGGCAAAACACCCAGGTTCAGTATAATAAAAAAAAGTTCCAGTTTCTTTATAGCTTTCAAATTCAGATATCGATGGTACAAAATAGAGATTTACACCAATTGATTTGTCATCAATTCTAATACTGTAATCGAAATTTGAAATTTCATTAATCATACATATTGGAATGAAATGAGCAAATGCAGTAGGCAGTTTTGATTCTTGTTGAGAATCAGAATATGAAATATTTTTTACATTAGGAAATTGAATATTATAAGGATCGTTTGTTAGTTGTAATCCCATTGCAACTTCAATATTTTGTCTTATTACATCAACAGTTGAACGGTAATGATGCGGTTGAAAATTATATTGACATTGATTGTTTTGATGCGATAAACGAACAAATGATTTATCATGCATGGTATCTAATTCATTTTTTCCATAATTTTCAGGGATAGTTTCATCAAATGGAACGTATTTCTGTGATTCGTCAAGAATTGCATTTGACTTATTCCATGTAGATGTAACATCAAATACAATATTTGATGGATAACTTTCCCAAACTGGATCTAGATGCACATATAGAGAATGTCTGTTTACAGACATGTCTTCAAATTCCATTGGCATGTAGAACTCTACTATATCTAATGCTGCAAGAATTGCTGCAGAGCCTACAACTGCTAAGAGTATTTTCATATGTTTTAATTTAGAAAATTTAGATTTGGATGACAATATGAAATGTACATCAATATTCAATAATTAGCTTACCAGTTTACAATAGTGTAAAAATTTAAAATATTCAAAAATTATTTATTTAAAAAATTTTGAGCAAAATTAATGCGATTAACATTATTCAAGATCAGCATATTGCTCATAATCATCGGTGCATCAGGAACAGGAGTGGTTTTTTCAGAAGCAGAAAGAGTGGCAGAGATAATGTTACTAAAACAAAATGAATCAGACGACATAAGCATGTTTTTTGAGGCTAATGATATAGGATATCACAAAGTCACCATTCCTGAATTTGAAGGTCAAGGAGTGTTTTATAGAATTGTAGATGAGAATTACGATACGATTTCAAAAGGAATTGCAGAAACAAAAATGTCAATAAGATATTTTGATGTTAAAGAATCAGGAATATACAACATAGTTTTGACTAATCTTGCTCAAGAAAAGATGAATTATGAAGTGGAGATTGGCAGTACAAATTCTATAATGATAAGTATGCCAGCAGGGGTGATGTTCGTAGGCGGTTTGTTACTATTATTCTCGTCATACATTAAATTAAAAAATTACAATATCGAACAGCCGGATGAAAATATCAAGTGAATTGGCATGCATTGAACGTAATAACCAAAGTATAATGCAAAATTAAATGCAAGCCATGCAGTAATTAAAAGAAAAGTTACTATTGCAAATGGTAAAAATGTTTTCAAATTAGAATTCTGACGAGATTTTACTATAAGAAATCCACCTAATGCAGATAAAACAATTCCAATTTCAAGAGGTTGATGTGTTAATGATAACAAACCATCAATTCCAAACATATCATGCGATATAGAATCACCAAAACCAGAAACAATTTGTATTATCGAACCAATTACTACTAATTGCAATCCTTTTTTCAAAATTCCTTGAATTGAATTTTTTCTGAAAAGATTAACAGAAAATAATGCTGCAACTCCAACTAGTGTTACTCCTGCATATACGGCAATATGTGGGTCTGACCAGAAAAATTCAGGCTCATTTTGTATATGATTTATGGCATCCCAAATCCCTGCTACGAGAATTATTACAGGTCCTGTTACTGCAAGAATTGCAATTATGGATAACTGTGTGCTTGAGTTTAAACATAAACGATTAGAAATTTTTTGAATTAAAGTTGTGAGCATTAATTAGATTCTATTTGTTTTATTAAAAAACCAATCTCGTAAAATCCGATAATAGAATTAGTAAAAAATGAGAAGTTTAAGAAAGGAAACTGCATGTTCATCTGCTACACACGTTAGTAACCAATGACAACTTCTCTAAATTTTTCTAGATTAAAATTATAATTTCTAATAGTAAGGCTCAATTTATTTTTCCAAATTCAGTTTTAACTACGAAATTGATCGATGGCTCATTTCCTGATTACCAAAGAGTAATACCGAAAGAAAACTTAAATAAGTTAGTAGTTTCAAACACTCAATTTTCTAGAGC
>CALBOT010000107.1 GCA_937896695.1 uncultured Candidatus Nitrosopelagicus sp.
TAAGGAGTATTTGGAGGTCCTTCACCTCCATCAAGATTACCTGTTACATTAGCTTCGCCTAATTCTTCTTCACCATGCTGATATTCTACTTTTTCATCTTCCTTTTCTTCTTCGGCTAGAAATTGTTTAAATTTTTTCATGTAATCCATTTATCAACTCCTAACTACCTTTTGCATTATTTAATTTAAATACAGTACAATTACCAGTTGCTCCAACTTTTACACCTTTAAGACCTATTTCAACAATTGTATTAGTACCAAGCTGAGCAGTTGGAATAACAACTCCGTTAGATGCTGTTACAAATAAATTGGTTGGGTCACCAACTATGATAGCTCCATATCCTTGACCATCTAAATCAACACTTCCAGCCGATGCTGGGATTACTCTTGCTCCAATATATTTTCCTGGCTCAGCTTTATTTCTTCCATAAAAACTACTGGAAGTAAATCCAGCAAACCAAGTTTCTTTTTGTGATGGATTAGCGCTCATTATTTAGTCTCCACTTTTTTAAGTTCCTTAATCAATTCATAATAACGTAGCATTGTTAAAACATCTTTATCTTTAACTACTCCTCGCGATTGTAATTCAGATAGCATATTGTTGACTTCATTTAGTTTTATTTTAACTATTTTGGAACCTACTCGTGAAGAAGCTCGTTTTAACTCCTTTTGGATAACTGGAATCTCATTGGTAATAAATTCTTTTAATGCAACAGTATTTGTTACATTGTTGATATATTCACGAAGAATATTTTTTTGACGTTGATTAAGTCCATTATATTTATCATTAAATTTATCAATCAACATTTTATAAGATAGCAATCTTACATCTTTTGGTTGAACTGCATATGTTTCTTTTATTACACCACCTTTATTTTGTTTAACGGGATTAGCTAATGTATTTCTTAAAACATGTTCTACCAATGTAGCTTTTGATCTAACTATTTGAGCTGGATTATCTACTTCTGCATATTCAAATAATTTATATGCTGCAGCCATTATATTATAATTAGATACTCTTGATTTAAAAAAGTTATCAATAATAAATGTATCATTAATCTCTTTTATTAAATTATATTTTTGTCTACGAAGTGCTCCTTCATTTAATGATTTTCTTGCAGTTACGCATGCTTGCAAAAATTTTTGTGCACTTGTTTCTGTTTTAAACTCTTCTTCTTGAAGTGTTCTGTACAGTTGTAATTCTTTTCCTAGTTCCGTTCCTGATTTGAAATGCCTTTTGATTATTGGTAAGGCTTTTGTTCTACGACCATGCATGGTGTCAGCAGCAACTTGTCTTACCAGCATTTCGAAAAGAATACCTGTATTTTTATACTTTGAATGCTTAATTTTTTTCATTGACACATTGTCCCGTTTGTTTGCTATCTATTTTTAAATAAATATAGAGTTTTTGGACTTTCACTACGATTTTTCTTCTTGAATCAATACATCTTCATCAAGCATTGTTCCTTTATCAGGATCAACTTGTTCTGCATTTAAACTTTCATGTAGAATTTTTGATGATTTTGATCGTTTTTGAATCATATCTGCAAAAGCTTTTGCTTCTGTATTTAGTGGTGATCCACCTCTATAATTATGTTGTAACGGAGATTTATCCGTTGCAAATGTTTTGTCTAGACCTTTACTGCCTAATGCATCTCTTCCATAATCAGAATTTGCTCGACCATATGATCCAAACTTTTTTGGACGGCCAGGACCTGCTACTGGATCATCAGCTCCTTCATCTTGTTGTCCTGGAATATCTAATTTATTTTGTACATGCATAGCTGCTATATCATGCGGAGTTCCAAATGATTGATTTGTCTTCTTTGGATCATTACCTTCTGATTTGATTTGTTCTTTTCTGAAATCTTCTTTCAGATCTTCAATAACTTGAGATGATTCTGCTTCCCATTCATCTTGACTCATACCAAATACATTTTCATAAATATATCTTTGTGAAAACATTCCTGATTCTTTAAAGTTTGAAACCAAACCAAGTTTTTCATTTAATAATTCTACTTTTTGTTTTTCGTAAACAATAGATGGATTAGTTAATGTTAATTCAAAATTAATTAAATCTTCGTCTGTATATCCTTGTGTATACAAATGTACAATTGCAATTTTAGTTAATTCAGAAGTAAATATTTTTTGTATTCTTTCAATTGTTCTTGCAAATCTAATATCTTCTGCAGCAAGAGTTGCTTTACCTTCAACGCCTTCATCATATCCTAAAAAGGCTTTTGGTATTCTTAATGCTGCATGCATTTTATTTCTTAAATAATCTATATCTTCAGTTTGACCATCATTTGATGTACCAGGTAATGATTCTATACTAGTTCCAGATTCACCTCCTCTAACAGGTAAGTAATAATCTTCTAACATATTTTGAAGATTAAATTTTAAATTGTAATCTCCTGTTTTTTCATCTACATAAGGAACTTTTTTCATTTTGTTCATTATTTGTTGCATATGAGAATCAACTTCATTTGCTGGAATATTACCAACATCAATCTTAAATATTCTTCTTTCTGGTGCTCTCATTATTCTATGAAGCAACATTGCATCTTCCATTAACATTAATTGTTTAAAGATTTTTCTTGCTCCTTCAATCATTGATTTACCATACGGTAAAAAGTTTGTATCAGATAATAATCTAAAATGCGCAATTTCATAAGGATC
>CALBOT010000108.1 GCA_937896695.1 uncultured Candidatus Nitrosopelagicus sp.
TTTGGATTTAGTATAGCCATATTTCCTTCAACAGGAGAAATCTTTGTCTGTTTAACATCTTTAATGAGTTCAGAGGAATATCCAAAATCAGGTTCACGCATACATTCATCATTTCTATTCCACATTTTATGAAAAATTGTTAATTCGCCACCTTCTTCTGGAGATTGAAGATAAAGAATTGCAGATAATTGATTTTTAAGACAACTTACATTATAGTGGCTCATCTCAAAATGAGAATTATCACGATGTAGATGTACAGAGTCATTATTGCCATGAATTCGTATTACAGCATCCGAGTATGACATACCATTTTCGGTTGCAGTTGTAAGTCGTTTTTGAAATATTTTCGAGATAGTTTCACGCATAGAAATTATAGGAGATATGTTTTCTGCAAATAATTTTTTCAAAAAGTCATTAGATGTTTTTGCGTTTGAGAAGTATTGATATTTTTCATAAATATGAGAGCTAAGAGAGGTGCCAAATTTTTTAGGTTTTTTGCCTGTCGTTTGAATATTTGAGATTTTAGAGGATAGTGATGCACATTCAGTTTTTGATAAAATTCCAGGAACTATCAAAGCAGGAATTTTTCCAGAAATCAGTTCATCATATGAAGATGGTTCAAGTAGAGTTTGAGGAGACCACATCAGTATCCGCCGGCGCCAGAATGAGAGACTGCACAGACAAGTCTATTTTCAGAATTCCTGCCTGAAATTTCACATTTTACAAATTTATCCTTCAAATTTTCTTCAATTTGTGAGACATTTCTAGAGTTTTCATCAGCAGGAATACTTGGAATGTCAATTTCTGTGAAATTAATTTCTTCAACATCCTGATAACTATCTTGATTGGTATCTTTTTGATGAGATACATTCATCTCAAATGAATTCGTTGAGATTATTTTTGTAACAGTTCCCCAGATTATATCAGACATTTTTTATCATAATAAAAAGAAAGAGATGTTATGGAACAACTACAAGATTCAAAGGAAGATCTAGTTTTCCAAATGGTTCAGCTATTCTCAAGTAGTAATCTTTACCTGAATCATACTCAAAGTTTTCATAACTTCCATAACCTATTGCAGGACCCCACAAGATATTTGCAAATTTGGCTTGACCCGGTTTTAGAACAATGTTACCAGATGTGAAATCAGAGCCAGAGTTGACCCATTTTTTGCCTCCATCCCATACAGTATAGTTACATATGGAAGGACTTGTACACATTAGAGTTTCATTTCCAGTACCAGTATTTTGAACTAATATTTGTAAGTTCAAGAGAGCTTGTCCAGTTGCAGTGTATGCAATGTTATTGTATTGTTTTACACCTTTACGAGTTTCCTCTTGCCAGTCTGC
This sequence comes from uncultured Candidatus Nitrosopelagicus sp., assembly GCA_937896695.1. Lineage (GTDB taxonomy): Archaea > Thermoproteota > Nitrososphaeria > Nitrososphaerales > Nitrosopumilaceae > Nitrosopelagicus. The sequence goes on from CALBOT010000108.1 coordinate 1,350, forward strand.
AACATAATAAATTGCTACATTACCGAGTTGGTATTTTTCACCATCATTCATGTATGTTTTTAGTTTGTATTCTTCTTTGATTGTTTTTTCACATTCACGAATTTCTCTTTTGTTCTCTCCACCTTGACATTGTACTAACATTTCGTCAAGATCTGCGTTACCAGATGATTGTGATTTTGTGGTTTCTTTAGGAGCTTCTTGATACTGAGATTTTGATGCACCGTCATCACTTACAGCGCTTGCGCTAACTTTCATGATTCCCATCTTAATCAAATATTGAAGTGCATTGACAAATTCATTTTCAGTTAATGTACCATCAGCCCACCATCCTGCATTATTTTTTACCCAACTTGGAATGGTATCAGAGGTACCTGAACTTCTGGTAGTTGATGGAACATTGATTATTCCATTTTCAATCATGTATTGAACACCAGAGACAAATGCAGTATCATCAATTTGACCTGCAGCCCACCATCCTGCGTTATTTTTTACCCAGTCAGGGACATTGTTTGCCTCTACACTAGCGACCATTGAGGTCAATAGTAAGACGCTTGCAATTCCCGCGAGTAGTATTTTCATTAAACAATCGACGTATTTACGATATATAAGCAAGTGCTAATTCAATGACTAGTGCCTAACGAGGTATCTCTAAACTTTAATTCAATAAATTATCAAAAAATGTATGCCAAAATTTTCTTTTACAAAATTAGTAGATATTGACAGAGACAAATTTTTTGCAATTAGTACAGATTATGAAAAATTTACAGAGATACTACCAGAATATTTTTTAGAATTAAAAATTATCGAAAGTAACGGAAATACAACAAAAATTTTTGAAACACTTCGTTTCCTTGGTAAAACAGTGAATGTTACTACAGAACACGTAATTGAAAAACCAGATAGGCACATTGTTAAAATGTTAGACGGACAGGCTAAAGATACCATATTTGATGAGAGATATGATAAAGTTGGAGATAAGACAAAAGTTACGATCAATGTAGATTTTGTGTTATCAGGAGGACTGAAAATTTTAGGAATGTTTGCTAAAAGTAAAATCGAAAGTAGCATGAAAATGGTTTTGGATGAATTTGCAAATTATGCAAAAAAACACTCACAGTGACGAAAGATGTTTTTGTATTAATGGATGTGCGAGAACCGCACTATGTGCTGCAGAGTCAGTTCCTATTCCATAACTTACAGTAGAATCACCTACAAAAAATAGCCCATCAACATGTGAAACAGAATGTGGCATTTTGTTTTTCCACACCAAGCCTGGTTCTTTAACTACAGCTTCCACCAATTTCCAAGCCATAGGCCTATCCCAAAGTAATGAATTATCAAAATCAGGATAAATTTCAGACAATTCTTGTTTCATCTTAGAAACAATTTCTTTTATGCGCGTAGGATTTTCAGTTTCTTCAGGCTTTACAGGAGTCCCAACAATTATGAGATGTTCTCCTTCTGGAGAAACAGAAGGAGTAATGTTTGAAATGAAAAATATTCCTTTTGAAACATAGTGTTCACCCACAGGGAAAACAACTTGATGTTCATCTAGTTTTTTGGATAATGCAAAATGAACTTCTACAACAGAGGTTGTTTTATTCAAGCGATTTGTTTTTTTGATAAAATCATCATCAAATATTCCATCATCAAATAATTGATTTATTGCATGATATGCAGGATATGATATAATAACACAATCACTTTGTACGATTTCACCAGTAGATAATTCAACTCCAGTCACTTTTCTATCCTTAACAAGTACCCTTTTGATGGAATGTCCAAGAGTTACTTGCGAATTTTTCTCCTCAACATAGTTTGACATAACTTCACTAATTCGATCATAACCACCCATGTCAGGATATGCAAATTCACTTGTTCCTCCTTTGAATGGATTTGCACGAATTATGGTTCTTGCAAATTCACCAAGAGAGACATGATCAGGCGTATCAGCAAATGCCAACATGCAAACAGCATCAAAAAATTGCTTAGAATGAAAATCAAGTTTTGATGTGATTTTTGTCAAAGGTACAGAATCTAACTGTTCAGCTTTTTCCATGCTGGTAAAAGCCATAGGTAATAGAATTTTCAATAAAGATATCCTACTTTTGAATGGTATCAAAGACATTTTGAGAATGTCTCCAATACCTTTTGGATATGTATGAAATCCATTATCGTAAAATGCAATTTTATCAACAATTGCAAGTTTTAACCTAGATTCAATCTTGACGTCTTTTAGAATTTCATAAATTGCAGATTTTTTGTAAAACGGCATAATATGAAACCCGTTATCTAAAATATGGTTTTTGAATTCCATGGAGGCGGTTCTTCCCCCAACTCTATCAGATTTCTCATAAACAGAAACGTAATGTCCGTCATTTACTAAGAGTGTTGCAATAGATAGTCCACCAACTCCGGCGCCAATTATGATAATCGGTTTCGTTGATGAGTTTTTTGATAGATCTTTGGTTTGATTATTGGAATTCATTTTACGCAGCAGCTGTTGGAGTTGTTTTGACATTTATGGCTTTTTTCTTGTTTCGTGATTTTGTTCTTAAAATCATTTTACAACAAGGACAGCGAATTTCTTCTGTGTCTAACCACACTTCACACCAACTGCAACGTTTTAGTCCAAATTGATACTTTAATGAGTTTGGAACTTTTTTTACTTTATGCTGTGTGCATATTCCTTTACATGATGCTCCCATGAAAGAATTGTTCCGTAATGGTATTTAATAGTTATGCACTAGCATTAACCTAGTGCTAATTTTTTACATTTTAATATAGAATAACCGATCAAATCATTTTCAGATGCAGACTGCATTTTTTTCATGGATTCAAAAAGTATTTTTTCTACATATTTAGAATAACGGGAAAGAATTTTTTTCCGTAATTCTTCACGATTATGAATATAATATTGAGCAAGAGGCAGGTAGACATTTTTTCCAATATCAGTAGATTCTATTACTTTAAATCCATTCTTGGAAATTTCATCTAGAATATTTTTTTGCGAGTAATGTTCTGATGACCAAGTAAATTTCAGAATTCCAAGATTACTTAAACTAGAATCATCCGTAGCAGTAGGAATTGCAAGAGCAAGAATTCCATCATCCTTCAAGACACGATAGGATTCAGAAAAAAAATCACCAATAGGTTTGAAGTGTTGTGCAGATTCTAATGCAATTACACGATCTAAGGAAGAATTTGAAAAAGGAAGCATTCGTGCAGTTGAATTAAATTTTGAAATATTGACATTTTCCACAGAAGCCAATTGTGAGAAATTTACATTTACCGAGAATATTTGTAATAATGGATAATGAGAGATCCATATTTTTGCAGGACCTAAAATTCCACTTCCAACATCAGCAATCATTTCTGCTGAAGAGATTTGAGCCACATCGCCCATCATAGTACACAATCGTTTTTGAGCATCAATAGGATTAAGTGTAGAGTTATCCCAATATCCAAAATTTAGCATGTCCCCTCCAGTAGATACCTCCATAATTGGAGATAACGCATCGTACAATTTTACAACATCATTTTCATTTCTTCTAAACGTCCATAACAAAAGATCTACTGGATTAATCAGCATGCTAAAAATAAAAAAACCGTGGATATATGATTTAAGGCAAATCCACTAATTCTTCAACACAGTGTTTGTGAACCCAAACATCATCTGCGTTTTTGGCGATTTCTTTTCCTTTACGAATATCATCGCCACAGCTTTTGCACTTTCCGTCAAATCTTGCTTTCATGAGTGTTATTATGACCATATGTGTAAATGTGGTTCTGTGTGGACAAGATTGACCTAAACTCAGCACAAATTCAATTCAGAGTATACAATGGATCAATTTTTTTGAGTGTTTTTGTCAATCAGAAGAGGCAATTTGAATATTATAGATCAAAATCTATTATTTGACATGCAAACTGAAGATTCGGAATCTAATTCAAGACAAGATTTTTGGGATAATGCAAACAAGTATTCTTGGTCAAACGGAGAATATGAATTTCTAAAAGAAATGTCATTCATTATGGTCAATTTACACCATCAGAATAGTCCTGAAGAGTAATAGTGCCAAATCAAAAAAATTAACACTAGAAGACATTACTAATTAATTCAAAGTGGCATACTAAAATAATGAATAAATATTCTGAATCAAATTATCATATTTGTAAAAACAATAATAAAAAAGATGCATTACTTGTGTCAGATAATATTACAGGAGAGGTAATGTGCACGGCATGTGGAGAAGTAGTATCAGAAAATTTGGCAGAACTAGGACCAGAATCACCACAAACTGGTGAAGATTACATGTTAAAATCTAGAACAGGTAGAAAATCAACACTTGCATTTAATGATATGGGATTATCAACAATAATTCAACAATCAGACAAAGATGCAACAGGTAAGAATCTTAGTGGCGAAATGAAAAGAACATTTTATCGTCTACGAATGTGGGATAAAAATAGTAAAGCACTTCCAGGTCACAGAAACATGCAAAAAGCATTTACACTTTTGGAAGGATTAAAGGCAAAATTATCACTCTCAGATGCAGCAGTTGAACAGGCAGCATACATTTACAGAAAAACATTAGCAAAGAAGATTGGGAGAGGCAGAAGTATTCCTGTCATTTTAAGCGCATGTGTATACGCATCATGCCGATTCACAAACACACCAAGAACAATTCAAGATATTGCAAATGCGACAAATCTTCGAAGGACAAGCATACACAGAATTTATAGAATGTTGGTAAGAGATCTTGATTTAACACTTGAGACGTACAATCCAGTTAGTTTCATTACACGAATAACAACTGAGGTGGGAGCGTCAGAAAAAACTAAACGAGATGCCATAAAATTCCTCATTAAAGCCGAAGAATTGATGATAACGAGTGGTAAGAATCCTGTTGCAATGGCTGCCACAGTAGTATATCTTGCTGCAGTCACAAATAATGAAAGAGTTTCACAAACTCAAGTATCAAAGGCTGCAAACATCAGTAGTGTGACAATCAGAAATTTATGTAAAAAACTTAAAGACGTTAAAATTGTATCATTCTCAAATCCTAAATTAAATAAAGTAGTAAGAAATAATGAAACGTATAACACCACAACAAGAATAAGAATAAAGAGGAATTAACCTAGTTCTGATTTTTTTATTCCACTTGTTTCAATTTCATAACGAAGTGGAGCTGGAAGATCAAGGTATGTTTTGTTAACCAAAATTTTGATTTGATCATCAGGAACTTGAACACGTTTTAGTAATTTCCCACGTTGATGAGCATAAGATTTGTTCCAAAAAGTATTTGCATCAAATGTTTCGATTTTGACCATTAGTCTCTGTCAATAAATTCAGTTGCAGCAGGAGGATTTGGGCTTAAACCCTTTCTTTTTCGTATATCTTCAGTTAGAGTTGCAGCAATTGATTTTGGAACAGGAGTCCATGCTTTGAAATGTGTGTTCCACATTGCCTTACCGGCAGTTTGACCACGCATTTTTTCAGAAATGTCAAATGTTTCAACTGCAGGAACTTCTCCAATTACAATACTTGTTGCACCCTTTTGTTGCATATCCAAGACTTTACCACGTTTTCCTTGCAGTACTGATGAAACATTTCCAATTAGATCAGTTGGAACACGAACTTCAATTGCAAGCATTGGTTCTAGTAGTACGGGTTCTGCAGACAGAAATGCTGCAAGACATGCACGTCTTGAAGCAGGTCCAAGTTGAGACAATCCTCTATGGGCAGTGTCTTCATGAGGAACAAAATGTGTAAATGTGAATTTACAGTTTCGTACCTGTTCCTTTGTAAGACCACCTTCACTCATTACTTCATCAAATCCAGATAATAGTGAATCAGTAGACTCATCTACAAATTGGACACCTTTAGTTCCGTTAATCATAACATTTCCACGAGAATCAAATCTCATTACCTTCTTTGCAACATCTGGTGACCAACCTTTTTCACGCAATATTTGAGCAGTTTCTTTTTTATCCTTCATTTCACTAAGAGTTCCGTTTCTACACATTTCAGCAATTTCAGGTTCTAATGGTTCAACTTTCATGAAGATTTTGTTGTGGCGGTTTGGTGATTTTGCCATAACAGGTTCACAGTTTCCATTAATTGTTTCTCTGTAGTTGATCAACGGTTCAGAAGTTACAATTTCAACTTTAGCATCTTTGATTAGATTTACTGCCACATCAAGATGTAGTACACCCATTCCAGCCATGATTGTTTCACCGCTTTCTTCATCGATTTTGATTACAAGATTTGGATCTTCAATTGTAAGTTTTCTTAAAACTTCAACAAGTTTTGGTAAATCTTTTGGATGTTTTGGTTCAATCGCCATTTGTACAACAGGTTCAGAAACATATTTTGATGCTTCAAATACAGGAATGTCTTTTACGGTAGCAATAGTTTGTCCTGCACGAACATCAGTTAACCCCAATAAGGCAGGAATGTTTCCTGCACCAAGTTCACCAACTTGTTCTCGTACATTAGACATGAAAAAGTTTACAGATTGTACACGACCTTCACGATTTGTATCAATAATGTTTACGGTTTGACCATCTTTGATTTTACCAGAGAATAATCTTCCAATTGCTACAGGACCTGCAGCAGGATCAATTGTCATATTTACACACATCATAATTGTCGGACCATTATCATCACAAGCAAGAAGTGCTTTTCCAGTATCAGATTCCAAATCACCCTTCCAAATTTTTGGAATTCTATATTTTTGTGCAACATGTGGAGGAGGATGATGTTTTACTACCATTCCAAGTACACCTTCTGCCAATGGTGCTTTCTCTACTAAATCTTCAACTTTACCAGAATCAGAATACGCATTGATTACATCGTTGAATGTAACACCTTTTTTCTTCATTATATCTACATTAATTGCCCATTTGTCTTTTGCAGAACCAAATGTTACACTTCCATCTTGAATGGATACTTTCCATTTTTCTTTATATTCATCTTCAGCATATGTGTCAATTAATTCATTAAAGTTTGCAACAACACCTGCTAAAGTTTCTTGCATTTTTTCAGGAGTTAGTCTTAGTTCTTTGATTAATCGATCGATTTTATTGATATACAAAACAGGTCTTACTCGCTCTTCAAGAGACATTCTAGTTACAGTTTCAGTTTGAGTCATGATACCTTCTACAGCATCACATACAACTACAGCACCGTCAATTGCCCTAAGACTTCTAATTACCCGACCAGAAAAGTCTACGTGACCTGGAGTATCAATCATGTTAATGACATAATCGTCATCATCTTGTTGATAATGTAATGTAACGTTAGCCTGAACAATTGTAATTCCTCTTTCTTGTTCGGCCTTCATTGAGTCCATGGCCAATGCACTTCCTGCAGTGGAGGGAGAGATGATTCCAGAGTGTGCCAAAAGACTGTCACTCATGGTAGTTTTGCCATGATCCACATGTGCAATAACACCAAAGTTACGGATCTTATCTTTGTCACTGATTATTTTCATGACTTCGGCTGTGGACTTGTATTTAGTCATATGGCAATCATCCTAGGTAATCGTGTATTAAACCTTATGAGAAATTATTGTTAACAAAGATCAAATTTCTAAAATTAAAGATCAATTTCACTTTGTTTTATCAATTGTTTTGTCATTTGTAGATATGATTCAGGATCCAATTCTTTAGCGAATCCTTTGTCGGTGTTTATCAAATATACAGAATGGATGTTGGCGTTTTGTATATCTTCCAAGTCGATTTTAGGATTTTTGTAAAAACGGTCACATAATTTTTTTAATTTCTTGACGTCATCCATATTTCGAGCATTTGGAGGAAGAAGGAATATTTCAGATATTGGTAAAATATTAACTACAGGAGTAGCAAGGGAGAATTTTTCACAATACTTACTATACCGTGCAATTTTACTGACAATTCTTGCAGCATAGTAATCTACAGTATCTAATGCATGTTCAGGAGGAGTAAATCCAGTTTCAATCTCTATAATTGCAGAATCATCATCTTTTTTTCCAAATAAATCACATACTAAAATTTCAGATATTGGTTTTTCAACATCCACTGTAAAACCGTGAGAGATTAGTTCTGCTGCACAGATTAATTCAAGAACAGAATGATTGATTTTTACTAAATTTTTCTTATAAGATTCAATCAGATTTTGTCTAACAGAATTAAGTTTTGGCGTTAAATCAGGCGATAGATTCTTCGATAACAGTTCAGTTATGGCATATACATCATCTTGAAATTTTTCAACATCCAACTATACAAGCTTAACAAAGATGAAGCTTATGAAGTTTATAGCATATCTAAATAAAAATATAAAATAAGAAAAGTGGACAGTTTAGATTCTTGGTGTGAAACTAAGTCTGCCTTTTGCAGATAGTACTACGATTGAAGAAATTGCAACAACAAGTACTAGAGATGCAATTGTACCAAATTCTGGAACGACTGCACCATCAGCAATCTCTACTTCAACGGTTGATTTGTTCATTGAGGCAGAACCTTGTTGTGCGGTTATTGAATAAACGCCATCTTGTTTCCACATTGGACCACCAACGCCGATTGTTGAAGTGAATGAACCATCAGAATCAGGGTTAATTTGATCAATAGAAACAACGTTTCCATTTGGTGCAAGAACCATGATTGTTACAGGAGTAGTGCTAGATGTAGCATGTCCTGTGATGGTGATTGTTGTTGAACCCTCAACTGCATCTGCTTCAATTGTCAAGCCTTCAGCTGGATGTCCGTCAGCAAATGCCATAGGCATTGCTGCAACTAGCATCAAGCTTGCCAAAATTGTCAGTGTGTGTTTAGAGTTAATCACTGGTATAACAACCGAATATGCGTATATAAACAATCTGATTCATTGAATCAGCATTTTTTATTTACTTTCTTTCAAAAATATACGAATTGCCTCCAAATGAGAACAGTTTGCTTTCAAACCTTTCCCATGATGGAATTTATAGAAATTTTTGAATCCAGGACATTCACAAGAATCAGAAGTTACAAAATAAGATTTTGATGGATCGCTTGAAGATTTTACTTGGAATAGATCATCTTCAATCTTTACAACTCCACCGTTAGCAACTAATTTTTCTGCTTTTTTGATTGTATTAGAGCTCAAATTATTGTGTCCAGGCCATATAGCCACCTTCAAGATTTATTGCAGAAAATCCAGCTTTTACTAATTCATCTGCAGCAATATTTCCACGATAACCAGAAGCACAATATACACAAATTTTCTTTTCCTTCAAGTCATCAATTTGACCTTTTTTTGCATTTCTAATTACCAGACCTAAAGGCATATTTTGTGAGTTTTCGATTGCACCATTTGCGACTTCATCTGGTTCTCTGACATCAATAATAACAAATTGGTTTTGTTCTTGTTTTAGTTGTTCTTTTGTTATAGATTCAGCCATACTACATTACAATTGTATTGACATATATTTTTTAATTAAACCTCATGTAATATGGATGAAAAAGAATTACAAAAAACAGTAGAAGATAATAGTTCAAATTTTAAAATTTTTGTTGAAAATAAATCATTTTCAGTAAATGAAATCAAGATTGTACAGACAGATAATCCAATAACAGAACCTACTACAAGAGGCGGAGTGTATTTTGCAGAAATGAAAGAATGGAGAGTAGAAGCTACAGTTCACGATACAACGATTTCAAAATACCTCTCAAGAGCAATGCTCGGACCTAACAAAGATTTTCTTGATATAATTTTATCCGCAGATATTGAAAATGCTGAAAAATTATCACTTGTAACAAATCTTAAAAACAGTATGCAAAATGCAGAAAAAATTATTTTGTATCTAACATTAAAAGATGCAACTATTGAATTACAATAGTTTACAAAATTTATCATATTCAGCTTTCAATTTTTTATCAGATAAAACCTCATACGCCTTATTGATTTGAGTCATTTTTTCTTCAGATGAATCTTTATTTCTATCAGGATGGTATTGTTTTGCTAGTTTTCGATATTGTGTTTTAATTTCAGACTCAGAAGAATCGTTTGTCAATCCCAATATCAAATAGTAATTTGGAAGTGAATTATTATTATACATTTCACGAAATTCTTTTGCATCAGTACTTCTTTTACGAGAACCAAAAATTTCTTCTTCAGACCATTCAGAATGATATTTTTCATAATCACGATTTTTTTTGGAATCTAATTTTGCATAATCATAACTAGTTTTCTTTCTCAATATTATATGTCTTGCAAGATAAACAAATACGCCTGCAATTATAATTATTGCAATTGCAAATGCAAGATATAGATCTTCAGAACTAACATAATAATCAGATACCGCAGAAGGTGGATTTACTTGTGCACCAGAATCATAGAAAAATTTTGCAGATAGAGATGAATCTCCGGATTCAGCTACAACCAAATAGTTTCCACTTTTTTGCCATCCACCAATCCCTGCAATTATCAAAGTAGAAAATTTTTTTTCGTCATCAGGATTTAGACTTTCATTCCAAACATTGTTTCCGTCAGGATCTTTAATAGAAATAAAAACAGAATCAAATGGTGTAAAACCCCATACAGAAATAAAGTCTGATTTTTCATAAAGTGTTTTGTCAATGTTAAGAGTTAGTTCACTTCCAAATGCATTTGAAATAGGCAGAAACATGATTAAGAATAATATTCCAAAATAGATTTTTTTCATAAAAAAATTAATCAAAGAATTAGATATAATGTAAACTGTTGAATTTATTCGTGAAATTCACTCAAGAAAAGAACTAAAGTGTTGAAAAAAATTAACAGGTTTTTGCTAATAAGAGAAGACAGTGTATCAGGCATGGTAATAGGTTACTGCGTAAAATGCAGAGACAAACGAGAAATGAATGGTACTCAAGCTGTAACCATGAAAAATGGAAAACCAGCAACAAAAGGTACATGCCCAACATGCGGCATATCGATGTTCAGAATTGGCAAAGCCGCATAACTGAACATCAAAAAATCTTTTTTGAAGAATTTTCCTACTGATAGTTCCACTCGTCAGAAATTCCATTCCATAGTGAACGATAACTTTTTGGAGATTGTTCAATTTCACCCTGAATGCGGTTGTCTACTGCAAAGAAGAAATTTTCCATCGCATCAACACCACCATCATCAAAAAGTTCTTTTCCAATTTCTTTGAATCTGGATTTTTTAGATTCTAATTCATCAGAAGTAGGATTTTGTAAACAAAATGTCAACAAATCAATCATTTCTTCTTCCAACATAAAATCCATATTTTTCGTATAGAGTTTTGATTAAAAAATATTGAGGTTATAATTTTGTGCCAAGCTTATCGTGTATTTGTGCAAGAATCATCTTTGCCTTTTCTTTATTTTCAAATGATTCTCCTTGTTTATCCAAAATAGAATCTATTTCAAATTCTTTATCAGTAAGAATTTCTGCAACATGTTCATCAAGCGTTCCTTTTCCAACAAGATAATATGCAAAGACAGTGTTTTTCTGGCCTATCCTGTGTAGTCTATCCTCAGCCTGACGATGTATTGCAGGACTCCAATCAAGTTCTGCAAATATCACATATTTTGCATTTGTCAAATTGATTCCCACATTTCCAGCTCTTAATCCGGCAATCATCAATTTTGTTTGTCCTTTTTGGAATCTATCAATTTCACGTTGTCTAACAACGTCAGTTTGACCACCAATTATTGATGCAGGATTGAAGTCAGCCAAATGATGATGAAGTAAATTGTGTATTGCTTTATGATGACAAAACACTACAACACTTTCTTCAATTTCCATGATATCAGTTACAAATCCTGTTACATGTTTTAGTTTAGCAAGACCTGCAGCTTGTCTTTCACTTTCTATTGCTCTATGATATGATGCAGATTTATCAAATGCAGATTCTGCATATTTTTGTTCTTCTTCAAGTTTTTTCCAAATTTTACTCAATTCAGCCTTGTAGAATTTCTCATCAGCATGAATCATTTCAGGATAGCGAACCTTATCTTTTAATTCTTTTAGAACGTCAGATTTTTTTCTTCGCAGCATAACATGTTTTGTTAATTGATTACGTAATGTATCACGTTTATTTTCAAGTACTATTGCTTTTCCTTTTTCATTTACATAGCAGAAGTATTCACAGAATTCCTTAAAGCTTCCAAGTAAACCAGGTTTCAATATATCAACAATTGGCCAGATTTCAGAACCACGATTATAGATAGGAGTTCCCGATAGACCAACCCGATATTTTACACTCTCAAGACCTGCCAATTCTTTTACTGCAGCATATTTTTGAGTGGTTTTTGATCTAAGATGCTGCACTTCATCACATACAACAGAGCGTATTCCCAATTTCATTAAATCAGGGAGACGTTTGTACAACAATTCATAATTAATTATGTAAAAATCATATTCACCAAGCTCTGCAGGTTTTCCATTTCTAATCATAGTACTCGAAGGAGTTTCATCTTCAATTATTTTTCCATTTTTACCTTTTTTCTTCAAAAATTTTTCAATTTCTCTTTGCCAATTTGTCAGAGTTACAAGTGGTGCAACAATTAACGCAGGGAAAGAATTTTTTTCTTTTGAAATGTATGCTAATGTCTGAACCGTTTTACCAAGACCCATTTCATCAGCAAGTAATGCATTTCCGCTAGATTTTATTAGAAAATCCAAACCTTCTCTTTGGAAATCTAATAGATTGCCTTTGAATTGTTTGCTAGGAGTAGCTTGCTGTAATTTTTCGATTTTTGGTACCTTTGTTTTTTTAATGGTAAGAGGTGCAATTTTTCGTTTCCATACAGATTTTGACAATAGTTCAAAGGTGTAACGTTCATCAATCATCTTTAATTTCTTGATATTCTCATCATTGTCAGAAACAATCACTTCATCAGGTTTATCACCATACCATCCACGAGGGATTAATTTTGAAACCATGTTCACAGCACGATTACCAGAAATTTTCCAGCACCAGGTACCAGAATAACGATCCAATACAAATTCTAATGTTCCAAATTTTTCCATGTTATGTTTCCGAATTTTAGCTCATAGTTTTTCATCGTTTATGAACTTTAGGTTTGAAATTATTCGTAGTTTATATCAGATTCCAGTAGTTTTGTAGTTCGTTCTAGTAATTGTTCTAAATTAGTACATTCTAAGATTGGTTGTAGATCTAACGGAGTTTCAGAGGCTAACGCACATAATGAATAAACATATTCCATAGTAGGAGTTTCAGTTTTTAGATAGTATTGTTCCAAAACATGGTCTAGTTGATGAGATGTTAATTCGGAGTTTCCAGAGTTTTTTTTGATTTTATTTTTCCATAAATCCACTAAATTTTCCCAATCTCCAAGAGAAATTGATTCATCTATTTCAGGAATCATTTCAATTTCAGCTTGTATGTACATTTTCTTTTCAATTCCGTCATTTTGGTGAAGTTGATCAATGATTTTCACGCCTTCTACTGAGAAGGGATCATAATCATCAGTTTTTTTTAATGATGGAGGAATCAAATGAACAATTCGGAATTTTCTACGACCTCTGACATTTACAAATAGATGACCGCTAGTTGAATCCACATCTTTACACTCAGATATTTTTGCAAGAGTTCCAATATCATATGGTGCCTGCCAATTAGACAATGTGGCACTATCATGTCCAAGACAAATTCCAAATTCTTTATCCCCAAGCATGCAATCATCAATCATTTGTTTATATCGAGGTTCAAATATTCTAAGAGGAAGATCCTGATTTGGAAATAATACCAAATCCAGAGGAAATATTGGAATTATCTTAGTTTCACTCATAATCGACTTATATCCTCTTAATATAAAATTCAATTACATTTTTAGGTAATATTTTAAAAAGAAAATATAAGATATCTAACATGGATGAAGAAAATAAAGAAACAGTTGTTTTAGGCGTAATTAGTAGAGGTGTGACAAAATTTGATAAGATCTCACGCGATGCAAATGTTGAACCAAAAGATTTGGAAGCAATTTTACAGAAATTAGAAAATGCAAGATTAATCAAGGTAGATGAAAAGAAAGGATGGCTTGGGACAAAAATTGAGATTACCCCAACAGAAGAAGGTTATAGAGAATTTGAACGTAAACTAAAAAGTTTACAAGAAAAATGGGATCAATTAGAAAATACATACAAGTCAGGTAACAAACAGGAACTAGAACAGAAATTGAAAGAGGATAAATCATTTTTACCATCAATGATGATGTTTGGAATTGTAGATATGATGATGTTTTCAATGATGTTCAGTATGATTGGTGCCAGCATGGGAAGTTTCATTCCAGCAGAAGACATGGGAGGAATGGATGACGGAGCAGATGATATGGGAGGATCCGACATGGGAGATGATGGCGGATTTGATATCGACATAGGCTTCTAATGTCATACACATCATTTGACAATGTTGGATTAGTGAAAGTTTTATCATTTTTCCAAACTCATGACTCAGAATATCTTTCAGGAGAGGATCTTAGTGATGTTTTAAAAATTAGCAGAGTTGCAGTGTGGAAACATATTAAAAAAATTCAAACACTAGGTTATAAAATCGAATCAAAACAAAAATTAGGATACAGACTGATTGACAATACAGAGAAACTGTTACCATGGGAGATTACACGGGATCTTAAAACAAAACAAATTGGAAAAAGAATTTATTATTTTGAAGAAATTGATTCAACACAAAGTTTTGCACAGAATATTGCTGCAGATAAGAAAGAAAACGGCACCATAATCATTGCCGAAAAACAAACAGCAGGAAGAGGACGTCTAGAGAGAAAATGGACATCGCCTAAAGGAGGAATTTGGTTTTCATTAATCATTCATCCAAAATTTGATGTCTCTAGTTCTACTTTGATTCCAATTTTAAGTGCAGTTGCATTATCAAAATCAATCAAATCATCTCTAGGCATAGACACAGAGGTAAAATGGCCAAATGACATTACAATGAAGGGGGGGAAAGTTGCAGGCATATTGGTTGATGCTTCATTTCAGACAAATAGTATTGATTATCTAATTCTAGGCATCGGAATAAATTTTGATATAGATGTAAAAAAACTTGAAAAAAAATTATCAAAAACTCCCAATTTTTATGGAATTAATACACTTAGGAAAAAAAATGATAAAACACCTCCAAAGACATTACTCAAAGAATTTCTATTACAATTTGAAAAAAATTTATTGCAATTAAACAATGGAGAAAAATCTAAAATCATCAAAGAATGGACTGAAAGAGCATCCGGAATTGGTAAGAAAATTACCATCAATACATCAAATGGAAAAATTTCAGGAGTCTCACAAGGAATAGATGATGATGGAGCATTAAAATTAAAAATTAAAAACGAAATAAAGAAAATCTATGTAGGCGACGTAGTTTTATCTTAATTCACACAAAAATAATCCATTTTGTAGAATCATTTAATTTTGAAAACTTAAGAAAAAACATGTGCAGAAAAATCTATTTGTAAAATATTCATTGACCGCATTAGCAACTTTTGTGCTATTACTATCTACAAGTATTGACGATGCATACAGTGAAGGAATTAGAGATGTTCCAAACCTATACGAAGAAGCAAACGGACATTTTATGAATGGTGAATATCATGAAGCAATTGAAATTTATGATAAAATTTTAGAGATTTCCCCTACAAATGCAAAGACATCATTAATGAAAGGAATTGCATTGGATAATCTTGAAAGACACAAGGCTTCAATTTTAGAATTTTACAAAGTTAACCAGCAAGAACCAGAAAATATTACAGCATTGATTGGTTTAGGAGTTGGATTTGGAAATTACGGAGAATACAAACAAGCGCTAGCATATTTTGAACAAGCATATGAATTGGCACCAGATAATCATGTTGTAAAAAATTATTATGAATTTGCAACTAAGACTGTAAAGAAATATCCTTACAATGAGGCTGAAAAGCCAGAGGTATTTACACTTAACATTCCACAAACAGTTCCATCCTGGATAAAAAACACTGCAGGATGGTGGGCCACAGACAAAATTCCTGATGAAGAATTCGTCAAATCATTACAATTTCTAATTGAAAATCAAATCATATCTATAGAATCACCTAATAAAACAGAATCTTCTTTGGAGTCAATTCCACCCTGGATAAAGAACACTGCAGGATGGTGGGCCACAGACAAAATTCCTGATGAAGAATTTCTAAAAGGAATAAATTTTTTGATTGATAACGGTTTTCTCATTATTGACTTGCCAGAAGTACAAGGATTATCTCAAGAAAAAAAGAAAATTAATGATAGAAATCAATGGGAGTTTTCCAGATATATAGACAGAATTGAGAATATTGTGAATGAAGATAAACGATACATAGAGTATCCAAACCCAAGTAATGATGTAATCAAGAAATTTTTGAGAGACTATGTAAAATGGAATTATGACCAACAAGTTGAAATTGGGAATCAAGGATTTCCAAATCCAGAATATATGCTAATAGATAACGTCTACCATTTAGAATACAAAATTTATGTTAATGAACAGCCTGCAGCATTGCCATTAGATCATGTGAGTACATTGACAAACTCATTTGAAATGTGGGAAGATATGGAATTTAATGCCAGTGATGGCAAAGCAGTTAAGATTAATTTTGTTACAACTAAAACAAAAACTAATGCAAATCTTTGGGTGACATGGGTTGTTAGAGACTTGGGAGAAGGAGTATTAGGTCATGCAAATCTTGGAAAAGGAATTGTAGAGGTAGCATTGGGCGGTTATGGATGTGATGGTAATTTTCAATTATTTCATGTAGATACAGTAGAATATATCATGACACACGAATTAGGTCACGGAATAGGATTGAAACATAGTAAGGATCCAAATAGCATAATGTATCCATCAATGAAAAATACACAATATGCATATTGTATGTTAGATGTTGATAAAAAATAATTAGATGAAAATATTCTATTGTTCTAAAGTATTTTTGTTAAGAGGAAATTCTCCTGACAATTTTTGTTGTATACATGGAAAAGGTTGTAATCTTTTGGCTTTTCTAACGATGATTTTTTTATTATTATCATTTCATGAATGTTTTTAGATGTGTGTAAAGAGTTTCAATATATGGTCTAAGAATATAGAATGATTATATTGTAAAACATACAATTAACCAGAAGATTAGTTGTGAAATCATATTAACTTCAAATTAGAATTAGAGTAGTTGAAAACAACTAACGAACAAAGATGTCCTTCTTGTAACAAAGCAACATTGATCACGGATGATAATTCAGGAGAAATTGTCTGTAAATCATGTGGGATCGTATTATCAGAAGGAAGTGAAGCAAGCGGTCCCGAATGGAGATCGTTTGCAAATGATGGAGTAGACAAGAGTAGAACCGGAACAGGTACATCAATAACCATGCATGATATGGGATTATCCACAGTTATCGGTGCTGTAAACAAAGACGCAACAGGAAAACCACTTTCTTCGGCAATGAAACAATCATTTGATAGAATTAGAACATGGGATAGTAGATCACAAGCTCATTCATCTATTGACAAAAATTTGAGACAAGCACTAAGTGAAATGGATAAACTAAAAGACAAATTATCATTAACAGATGCAGTAATTGAAAAAGCCGCATATATTTACCGAAAAGCCATTGAGAAGAAATTAGTAAAAGGACGTTCAATTCAAGGGTTAGTAGCAGCATGTGTTTATGCAGCATGTAGAGATACAGAAACACCTAGAACCCTAGATAATGTTGCTGATGGAATAAACATTAGACGAAAAGATGTAGCTAGGTGTTATAGGTTGGTCTTTAGAGAATTAGATCTTAAAGTTCCAGTGGCAGACCCAATTAATGGAATTCCAAGAATTGCAAGTGTTGCCGGATTAGGCGAAAAAACAAAACGAAAAGCAGTTGAAATTTTAAGAAAAGCAAAAAAGATCGGAGTAGTTGCTGGAAAAGATCCCACAGGATTAGCTGCTGCTGCACTATATCTTGCATGCATTACAGAAGGTGGAAATAAAACACAGAAAGAAATTTCAGAAGCATCAGGTGTCACAGAAGTAACAATTCGTAACAGATGTGCAGGTTTAAAGACATTCCTAGATAAATAAAATCATCCCATATCTTCCAAAGGATCCTTTTCACGTCTACGCATTATAGAAAAAATCCCAAGAGTCATTCCAAGCTGATACATAACGTACAGAATTATTTGGAAAGTACTTGGCACATAGTCAGTAAATCTACCCAACAATGCAATAATGAAAACAATCACACTTATTGTAAAAATAAAATATCTAGAGATACTATTCAGTTCAGCAAACCTAAACAAGAGAATCAAGGTAATAGAAATGAATATTCCTGTAACAGCTATAATTCCTGCATTTAATCCAAGAATATCAATAAGTAAAAGAAATGCAGCTTCAGGAGTTTCAGGAATTACAAATTCAGTGAATTGAACTTTTGAAGGCTCTGCAAATTTTGAAATATTTCCAGCTGCATTTATTGAAAACAATACGAGAAGTGTTATTGACACGCCTTTTGCATATTTTTTTAATTTGGGAAATTTCCGTCTTATTCCACGAGCAAGAATTGCACCTTGCAAAAGACCAATTCCAAAAACAATAGCAAATGTATAGTAATAGTATTCTTCGGCTAGTTGAAGTATATCCAATCTTGTTTTATTTAATTAACGACTATTTTAAAGTCTAAGATTACAATAAACAGACTAGAATCAAAAAATTGAATAGACTTTTCAACACATAAAATAATGAATATCATGTCTGAAGAATTCAAAATTGAAACGCCATATTTACCAGGGGAGAAAGGTTGTAGAATCACATGGTTCTTTACAGATGATGAAGAAAAAACACTTTATCTAAGACATGAAGATTTAATGGAAATGATTGAAGTT
>CALBOT010000109.1 GCA_937896695.1 uncultured Candidatus Nitrosopelagicus sp.
TGCCATTACTTAATTGACATATGTTTTTTGGAATATTCTTTTTTCCACTTTTAGTATTAATTACAAACATGTTTTTTGTTTCCATGATTATTTTACCATTAATTCCTACAATTTCACTGTTTTTTGAATCTGAAATTGTAATTTCTTGTCCAATTAAATCAAATTCCGATTGTATATTTAGATTCATTTTTTCTTTACCTCGTTCAATCTTGTCAATAATCTTGCAATTTCTTTTTTGACTTTTCTAATTTTTCCAGTTTCTTTTCTGAGTGTGCCTTTTGCATTTTCTGTTTGTAATTTTGATAATTCTGTTTTCATTTGTTCTACTCTGTCTACCAAATCTTTTTCATTTAATTCTCTTATTGATTTCATCTTTAGCATAGTCATTATTTCATCTTCTCCTCTTCATCTTCTAATGTATCTGGCATTTCTTTCATCTTTTCTTCTTCAATTTTAATTATTTCTGATTCTGATTGTGCTTTAGCCAATGTTTCATCTGCTTCTTTCTTGATTCTTGATTCTTCATCTTTTTGTGCCTGTGTTTTACCTTTCATCTCAAATTCTGGAATTAATCTTTCTTTTCTGGCAATTCTTATTCTTACGCCAATTAATCCCATAGGAGTTTCCACATGTGCAATATCTTCAGATACTATTACATCTGCATGATGTCCTGCTCTTGGTAAAATTCCTTGAGAATGTTTTTCAAATGCAGATCTGTCGCCTCTTAATTTTCCTGAAATTGTAATTTCGGTTCCCATTGCACCTCCTTCCATAATTTGTTGAATTGTCCACATTGTTGCACGTCTAAATGCTGTACCTCTTTCAAGATGTGATGCCATTCTATTACACATTACTTCTGGGGATAGTTCTGGTTTTGTAATTTCTTCAACAGCTATTTGTGGATTTTTTAATCCGTATTCTGTTTCTAATTTTTCTGTTAATTCTTTAATTCCGGTTCCTTTTCTACCAATTACAATTCCTGGTCTTGTTACATGTAGGACTACTCTTGTTCCAGTTGGAGTTTTTGAAACTTCGACGTTTGAAAATCCTGCATCTTTAATTTTTGATCTTAGGTAATCTTTCAACAACATCATATTGTAATTATCTTTGATGACGTTTTTTACTGCAGACATTTCTAAAACTCCTGTGCCACCAATTCTACATGCGTTAATATGTCGTTTTTATCTGTTGCACGACCTTGTGCTCTTGGAATAAATCTCTTGATTGCAACTCCTTTGTGTGCTGTTGCATTAATTATTTTTAATCTATCCATATCCATTCCTTTGTATTCTGCATTTGATTCTAAATTATCTAATAGTTTTAAAAATTCACCCGCTGTCTTTTCTGGATATCTGCCAGACATCATTCCAGGATCACTTCTGTGACCTACTTGGTTCTTAAATCTTGCAAATGGTATGGCTCTTTCTTTTGCAATGACACTTATCATGTAATCTCTGGCTTTTTCAAGTGTTAATCCTTTGATTGCTTTTGCTGTTTCTCTTGCATGTTTATGTGAAATCTTTTTTTCACGAATAGAAGCTCTAACATGCTTTGTTGCATCAAAATTTTGAAACGCGTAACTGTATCTTGCCATTTTAATCACTTTAGTGGTACGTACAAACTAGATCTTGATGCTCCTACACCAGGGGCTCCATGATTTACTCTCTTGTTTGTAATTGCGTATTCTCCTATGTAATGTCCAATCATCTCTGCACCAATTCCGATTGGTTTGAATTCTTTTCCGTCAAAGACATTAATTGTTAGTCCTATCATGTAAGGTAAAATTATTAGATCTCTTTGATGTGTTTTAATTGGATTTTTATTTTTTCCTTCTTTCATTTCTTTAATTTCAGCAATCAATTTTTTCTTGTTATCTGAAAGTCCTCTTTTCAATGATCTTCTTTGTCTTGCATTTAACAATGCAAACAATTCTTCGTTAGGAAGTTTTTGTAATTCCTCTGTTGTTTTTCCCTTAAAGCTATTTACTACTTTAACCATTTCTACATGTCTCCTTGCAAAATTCTGTTTTTATGAGTCATTTATACCAATCACATCATACCTATCTTGTTTGCCAAGTCTCTTGCTTTATCTGGGGAATTGAATTTAACAAATGCCTTTTTTCCATAAACGGTTCTTGCTGTTTCAATATTTATGCCATCTTCATTATACAGGGTTTTTACAGCTTCTAGTATCTGTGGTTTTGTTGCTTCTTTTTCAACCAAAAAGCAAATTTTTTGTTCATTTTCAACTAATGCAAACGTCTTCTCTGTAACATAAGGTCTTAGAATAATTTTTGTTGCTGTTTCTACATTCATTTCAAGGTCACCATTAATTCTAGATGTCGTGATTTAATTTCAGCAATTTCTTCTATTGCTTTCTTTGAGAATACTGTTAATCTAATCAGTGTTCCTCCCGGTGCCAAATTAAGAACACTCAGGTTCTTTGCAGCGCATACATCAATTCCCGGAATTGAAGCAGCTGCTTTTGAAATATTTTCTGATTTTGATACTACAAATAATGCACTTTTTCCCACTTTGGAAACTCTTCCTCTTAATGCAACTTTTCCAGTTCTTCTTTTTCTATTCTTTAATCGGTCTGTATCTTGAGTAATTTTCAAATCCTCTATGACTTTAATTAACTCTGAAGTCTTTGAGATTTTTTCAACATCATCTGAAATAATTAATGGGAGTGAATCTATTCCGTCTACTTTGTGACCTCTGCCCTCAACTAGTTCTTTTGAAGTTGTTGCAGCTAATGCAGAACATAGTGCAAGTTTGTTCTCTTTTTTATTCAATTTTTTATAGATTACTTTGTTAGCTTTTGGTGGATGTGCTTGTCTGCCTCCTCTCGTTGATGCTACTTCTCCAGCTTGTCCTGCACGACCTCCTCCTCCTCCTTTAATTTTGGCAATTCTTGCAACACCTCTACCAGTTGGTGGGTCATTTGAATCTGCAACTACTTCCATTCCTGCTGTTGGTTTTGTAGAATGTTTTTGGAATCCATGTGATTCTAGGTTAATGTATGCTTTGTGAATTATCGTTCGATTTACTTCTGTTTCAAAAACATTTGGTAAATCTATATCTCCGTCTTTTTTACCATTAATGTTTAAAACATCTCTTTTCATTAGATTACAACCTCCAATACATTTGGTTTTACTATTTTCTTTGGTTCGTTTCTAATTTGTTTTCTAAGTTTAATCAATCTTCTATATGTACCTGGAACTGAACCTTTGACTATTATGAAATCTCCTGTAACATTTCCAAAATGTTTGAATCCTCCATCTGGATTAATTTTATACTCTTCTTTCTCTGTATTGCTCATTATCATGATTCGTTTATCATATTCGACTCTTTGATGGAATCCCGTCTGTCCTGCTCTTGGAACTGTATACATGACACTTTGTGGAGAGATTGGACCTAGTGAACCAATTTCTCTAACTGTTTTTCTTGATTTGTGTTGTTTTCTTTTTGCACCCCATCTGTAAATTACACCTTGCCATCCTTTTCCTTTTGTAATTGCTGCAGTATCCACATAAGTTCCACTTTCAAATACTTCGTCAACTTTTACTGTTTTTCCTAATAGTTCTTTAGTAAATGTAAACTGTTTTGGGATGTCTCCTCCCTCGACTTTAACTTCAAAAATATATGGTTTTTTCATTTCTAGATTGACATCCACCGGTGTTGTTGTTACTATTGCAAAGATTTCTTTAATTTTCTTTAGATGTTTTTCTGCTTCATCAAGTGGTGTTCCTTCTGTTTTAATTTTTAAATTATTTTGTACATTTTTTGGTAAATCTTTTGCAAATGAATCAAATTCTGCATTTCTTGTGTGATTTGCATCTACTGAATATCCTCTAATTCCTACTATTGTAATTGGAGGTGTTGCAATCACGGTTCCAAGTGTAACGAGTTGTTTTCCATGACTAGGGGTATGCTCTCTGTCGTCTATACTGACTAGTTGAACACATCCTGCTTTGTATCCTGCATGTGCTAATAGTCTTGGCTCATCACCTTCTACTTTTGGCCATGCACGAACTCGTGCTTCCATACTTTTTGCACGTATTCTAGGTGAATATGCTAAACTTCCTCTTCTTGGTTGACTACGTTTTCTATGTCCCATCGATAAATGAAAAAAGTCGTTAACCCCATTATATACTATGAGAATACCAATTTTCTTTGCTAATTGTTGTAATTTTTTCTATGGGGAATATAATTCCGTTATCATTGAAAAAATTGTGGCAACTCCTATCCCAACACCTGCAATTCCTACTAGTACTGCCAACACCAAAAATTTTCTCTGATTATTCATATTGAATTTATGATTTTTTTATCATTTATTTGTTAAATTCATGTGCATTGATAATTGATAAACATCCTAAAATTGCTTCTTCAAGACGAACTGTTTCTGTTCCTTGATGTGGAAAAAAATTCCATGCTTTGAAATTTTGAATATTACTGATCTTCTTATCGAGCATTTCATGAATTCCTTTATCAGTTGTACCAAATACCACCAATATTTCTTCCTTAGACGAAAGAATTTTTTGCATATCTTCGTTTTTAATTTTTTTTGATTTTCTGCTTGTAAGTATTTTTGGCCCTTTCCATTCAGTTAATAATGAAAATAAATTTCCTCCATGTTTTACATTGTAACTCCAAAATTTCGGCAATTGATTTTTTTCTATGTCATGCACTGTAAAATTTGGGAATGTATCTTTAATCTTTATGATTGCTCTCTTATCAATTTGTTTTTTCCCATGATATGGAATTGAATAATCAATACCTATGTCAATGAATTTTTTTCCATCTTTGGGAAAAATAATCCCTTCTCTAATGTCTCCTTTTTTTACTTGTTTTGCATCTGATGTGACAGTTTGATTTGGCATTTTAATTGGGGATAATGCTCCTACAAACTGCAATAATCCTGATTTTGGATACAAACGCTTTCTAAAATTTTGTGGAGTTTCAAGGAATCTTAGAATTGTTGATAGTAATTTTGAATCATTTTCAAATTCTTTTCCATCTTTGTAAATTATTATATTCTTTACTTGAAATATCCCTGCTGCACGAGCAATTTGAAAAATTTTACGTGTTTTATTTTCATGTTTCTTTTCATCTTTTAATGATGAATCGGGTATTGCAATTGATAATTTCATTTTAAATCTTGTATAATGATGAAAATTATTTATTTTCCATCAGATGGATATTTTGATTTTGCATTTGAAGCAAACCTTGTTAACTCTTCATCCCCGATGAATTCAAAAGTTCCTTTTTCTCCAGATATTTTTGACATTTTGATATGTTCAATTCCTTCTTTTGTTTCACTTGAAATGTAAATTGCTGCAATTGCTAATGATGCTGCATCATCTAATGACATGTCTTCATTGTAGTTCTTTTCTAAGAATTCATTTACTACATCTGAATTTGCACCAATTGATATTGCATTGAATGAAATGTATGATCCGCTTGGGTCTGTCATATACAAATTAGTTCCTGCTGGATCGATTCCTCCTATAATCAAAGAAACTCCTATTGGTCTTGCACCTCCATATTGTGTATATTGTTGACATTGATCAGCTAAATGTTTTGCAACTGTTTCAACTTCAACTGGCTCATCATACACTAGTTTGTTACTTTGAGAAAATGTTCTTGCCGTATCTATTTGTGAACGTGCATCTGGAATGTATCCTGCAGCTGCTGCTCCTATGTGGTAATCAATTTGAAATATTTTTTGTGGTGTGGTGATAATTTGTAATTTTCTTGATTTTTCTTCTACTGCTATAATTACGCCATTTTTTGTTCTAATTCCTACTGCGAGTGCCCCTCTCTTGACTGTCTCAATTGCATATTCGACTTGATATAATCTTCCATCTGGTGAAAATACTGTGATGGCGCGGTCATAACCTTGTTGTGATGGCATCATGATAATCATTATCCTTGCCAAGGTTAATTTAACAATTGCGAAAATTGGTCATATGGGTTACAAAGAAAAAATTGTTGTCATTCCTATTGCTCTTGTGGCAATTGGGATCTTTGGATCTGCCATATACATGACTGCTTGTAAGCATTCATTTTTTAGCTTTCTTGGATGTTGAAAAAAATACTATATTGTTTAATGAAATTTAGCAAATTTATGATATTCTAGTAATTCTTTGTTTATTCATGGTACGAGAGATCTCAATCATATCAAAAGACGAGTTGTCTGAAGATCAAATAGATAAAATCAAATCTTATTTTTTGGATATGCCAATATCTGAAATATTGATTGGATTGAAATTTGCTAAAAACAGATGGAATGCAAAAGATGCCGGAACTCTAAAAGTTGGTAGAAAAAGCATAATCAATAATGAAGTCCATTCAATCACTGCTGAACAAGCTACGTGGAGATTAAATAACTGGAAATTAATGATCAAAAATTATAGAAAACGTGGTTATAGTTATCCGACTATATCTAGAATTAAAAAATTACTTCAAGAAATCAAGAAAAAAGATTAGATTGCTTCTCTTTCTCTTAGAATGTCATCGACACTATTTTTACTAACTGGTGGTTCTGGCATGCTTTTTCTAGTTTGACCTTCGACCATTGCTTGTGCTTCATCAAGTATTGACTGTGCTTCTTTATTTGATGCTGTAAATTCTCCAAATGTTCCTTCACTTGTAATTGTTGTGCCGGTTGCAATGTCTCCTAACATACTTGATAGGTCATTCATTGAATCTGCAACTTCTGGCATCATTCC
>CALBOT010000110.1 GCA_937896695.1 uncultured Candidatus Nitrosopelagicus sp.
CTTTTGCATGTTCGTCATGATCATCTTCTTTTGCATGTTCGTCATGATCATCTTCTTTTGCATGTTCGTCATGATCATCTTCACTAGAAACTAAGTGGTGAATTTCTTCCAATCCTTCTGGACCTCCAATGTGACCATCTTCAATTTCATGTAACACATGTTCAATTTCTTCAATTGTACTGGCTCCATGATCATGTCCATCACCTTCATGTTCACGAAGTATTTCTTCTATGGTTTCAATAGATTGTGATTCAGTCATATGTCCATGTTCAAATTCTTCAATTACTAATGAAATTTCTTTGTAAAATTCTTCGGCGTGTGAGTCATGATCATCGTGTCCTGCATGATCATCGTGTCCTGCATGATCATCGTGTTCATCTTCAAATTCTAATAGTTCAACACCTTCAGATGCTTTAACAAATAAAACATTATCAAACTCTCCTGATTCAATTATTTGATCAACATAAGATTCCATTCCTAATCCATTGTATACAAAAACATCTGCATCTTTCAATGATTGAATCTCCTGGGCACGTGGTTCCCAATCATGAGCTTCTACTCCAGATGGCATAAATTGTTTAACTTCAGCAACATCACCAGCTACATTTTTTGTAAATTCCTGATACGGATAAAATGATGTTAAAATGGTAATTTTTTCTTCTTGCGGAATGAGTTGATTCTCTGTGTCATCAGCAGGCAAAGATGCAACGTTATTTGAAATTCCACCAAATGCCAAAACAGATGCAATTACTCCAATTGCAATAGCAATACCAGCTACAATAGCAATTGATGAATTTTTATTCATAGATAATCAACCCGGGTGAAAACAAGGCAAGATTGAATGTACGACTGAAGCATGCGGTTGCTTTCGTGCAGACTTGCCAAGTTTTCCATAGATATTATCTAAAAATGTTATTAATAAATGTGTAAAATGTTAATAATATTTTCCTAAAATTTTAAGGGTTTTTAATAAAATGAGCGTGTGTTTGTTTATCGAAATTTTGTTTTCAAATTTTATTTTTCTATCTTACATTTTTCAAGTTTTACTGAAAGAGATAAATCATAATCATGTTCATCAGCCATTTTCATAAATGCATGTATTCTACCTAACCAATAGATAGTATCTTCCTTATTGTCAGACCATACAACCTCGTTTATACACTCTTGTAGATTTTTTTCTATAATTTTCATTTTTTAGCATGCACACTCGTCTTTAGCATTTTCCAAATTGTCAAGATACATTCCTTCTTTTTTGTATTGTTCAATTATCGATACATCTTTACTTAATTTTATTCCAATGTTATTTGCAACTACTGCAAATCTCTGTTGAAATTTGTAAATGAAACAGAAAATCATATTATGGGATTGTAACATTGGACCTGTTACATAAAGTCCTGGTGTTTTTGTAGATTCATCAAATGAGTTTAATTGTGCTTTTCCATCATCCCAATCAAATAATCTTTCAATTAATGAAAGACTTCCTTTAAAACCAGTAGCAAGAATTGGTTTTGTTTTGGAACGAATTTTCTTTTTTTCTGTAAAAATTATAAATTCATTTTGATCTTTTTCTACCCGGATCACTCTTCCGGTGTGAAACTCTATTTGATTATCAGTGTTAACTTTTCTCAATCTGTCTTTTGTGTATGGAGATATAGTTCTGCTAGGATCTATATCTTCACTCTCTAACAGATTATCTTTGTCAATTATTAGAACACGTTTATTTCGTGCTGCTAAATTAATTGCAGTATCCATACCACTTTCATAACCACCAATAACAAAAAATTCATCACCTTGAACAGATTCCCAATTTGAAATCAAACTGTTATGGATACAATATTTTGAACCAGGAAATGAATGTAGTTTCGGATATTGAAATTCTCCTGCAGCCCAAACCACATATTTAGATTTTATTTCTCCCTTGTTAGTCTTGATAGTGAATACATCATCTTTTTTCGACACATGATCTACATTGGTGTTACTCTGAATTGGCAGTTTAAAATGCTCTGCAAGTTTTTTCAAATATGCGGCATATTCATATCCACTTGGATGTTCCGTCTGTAATGTTAATGCCGGCGAAGTATCATATGTTATTGCATTGAGGTCTATCATTTTGAAAGTGTTGCTAAAAAATGAAGGAGTTAGTAATTTCATTTGCTTTGGCCATTTAAGAAAAGAACTACCTACATTATTACGGTCTAAAATTGTAAAATTTACTCCCATCTTTTGTAGTATTATAGAAACACCAATTCCTGATGGTCCTGCTCCCACCACAACAACTTCAAGCATATCTTTTTTCATGCCTAAGAATATTAAAGTTTTTAGGTATATGTATTAATAATTATTAATAAATAGTAAAAATCTTAATATATAAAAATTCCTCAGAAATCTATTGATCAAGATATGAAAACTCGACCTTTTAGTATTACAGGCAAATTTGTTGAAAAACTAAAAGCAACTGAACAAGATTCTACTGAAGAAGAAGATAATCAGAGTTATTCAAAATATATTCCAAAATATATTCAAAAGGACTGGCAGAGATTTTTTACAAAACAAATCTATGCTTTTGGGAAGGATATACTATATGAGAAAAATCTTTTACTTGAATATGGTTTTTCCAAACAGAGACCACCAAATAATGAACAAGGAACTAGTCAATATTCATTAACTGAACAAGATGATCAAATAATTCTTTGGGGTTTTGGAATGATATTTGCTACTAAAAATGATGCAATATTTTTGTGGCGTCATGAATTTATACCAAAATTACTTGATACTAATTCCCTTCCATCACACATATGGGAACCCGAACAAATTCCAAAACGTATAGTTCCAAAAACTTCTGACGAAAAACTTTTGATGTTAAAGTTACTTGTTAAATCAATCAAGTGGTTAAAAAAATATGAAGAATGGGTATTAACAACGTCTGGACAAACATATCGAGATAAATCATTAAAAGGTCAACATTTGTCACCTCCTGTTAGATTAGATAAAAAATGGTCTGAATTATCTGAAAAATTTCCAAAAATTTTACAAACGTTGCAACCACCAGAACAAGATTACAATGCAGGGGCATTAGAACCATTAAAAACAAATCTTACAAAAAAATCTCAAAAGACAAAGAAGGTATGTGGTGCATGTGGAGACTCATGGCCAGAAGAAGTGAGTTTTTGTCCATCATGCGGTTGGGAGGGCTTGGCATGCTAAAAAATTCTTCAACTCCAAAGATTATTGTAATCGGCAAGGAAGGAGTTGGAAAGTCACAATTGATTTCATCACTTACTGGAAAATATGTAGAAAGTAGTAATTTCAAAGGTTCTACTGTTTCAAAGAAATCTTACAATAACGATAATTTCTCTTTTACCGATACACCTGGAATTGTTTTTGATTCAGATAGTGAAACGACAAGAATAGCAATTTCATCCATACATGGAAATGATTCAATATTACTTGTTGTTAGTGCTGCAAACATAGATGAAGATATTGAATATTTTCTTCCATTGATCAAAAATAAGAAAGGAATGATAATAGTAACGAATTGGGACCGATTTGATTCAGAAAATAACGACATAATTGAAAATCTAGAACAAAATCTTAAAATTCCCATCATAGCCCTAGATGCAAGAAAAATTACAGAGTCTCAAAAAAACAGGGTTTTTGAGATGTTAGAAAATCCACGTATATTCTCAAACAAATCAGTTCATACAGGAATTTCAATAAAACCAAAATCAACAATTCTTGAAAAAAAACATGCAGGAGTTTTTATTGGATTGGCGTTATTGCTTTCTCCTGCAATATTATCAGTTATTGGGGCCAATTATTTTGGGGACATTATTCATCCAATAATATCAGATCTGTTAAAAGAGCCAATAGAAAATCTTAGTACTCTACCATCACCATTGATGGATGTTTTAGTTGGAGACTATGGGTTTTTGTCAATGGGCCCATTTCTTTTTGTTTGGGCAACTCCCGTAGTTATAATATACGCATTAGTACTTGGGATTTACAAATCAACTGGACTATTGGACAGGACATCATTAGCAATCAATCCATTAACAAAAATAATCGGAGTGAGTGGAAGAGACGTAACTCGAATAGTTATGGGATTTGGATGTAATGTTCCTGCAGTCATTAGTAGTAGATCCTGTTCAAGTTGTACAAGAGGAACAACTATTTCAGCAATAAGTTTTGGTTCTGCATGTTCATATCAATTTAGTGCATCCATTGCTGTTTTTTCTGCATCTGGTATGCCTTGGTTGGTAATTCCATTTTTACTTTTTTTGACAGCAACAACTATACTTTACACCAGATTAGTCAGCAGAAAAAAAGATCGTGTCAAGCTAAACATGCCGGTAATTGAGGGACAGATATTTTTTGAAAAACCTACATTTGGTGCAATTTGGAGGGAGTCAAAGTCAAACATCAGTCAGTTCTTTAAGATGGCACTTCCAATATTTTTGGGAATCACATTTGTTGCATCCATCATAAGTTGGACAGGTATTATTGATTATTTTGCAGTTGAGATTAGTTTCCTAATGAAATTCTTCAACCTACCAGAAGATGCATCACTTGCAATAATATTTGGCTCTATTCGAAAGGATGGATTATTACTTCTTGCTGAACCTAATTTGGTAAGCTCTCTTTCAGCGATACAAATTTTGACAGGAGTTTATCTAGCAGGTACATTACTTCCATGCATTGTGACATTCTTAACCGTTATTCGTGAAATGTCATGGATATTTGCAATTAAAATGGTAGGAAAACAAATTATTGCAGTTGTTGCGTTTACAATAGTGCTTGCACATTCAGATAAATTGTTGAATGTATTTCTTAAGATTTGATTGAAAGTGCTAGTGTGAATTAAAAATATTTGCAAAGAATAAAAAAAATAAAGATTGTGGATTATCAGAATGAAATGTTTTTGAGTTCTGTGTCAGACATGGTAGCATACTCGTCAATCTTTAGTTTGATATCATCAGATGTGATATCATCCATTCCAGAAAGACCGGCTTTAAATGAAATCTTATTTCCAGAGATGTTTACATCAGATATTTCCATATCTGCATAGACATTGGCAATTTCATTTACCCATTCTTCTACATTGTCAACATTTTCAGTTTCAAGATTTACCTGAATCATTGTCGTCATATTCTATAATCATAGAATTTGTTAATAAATGTGTAAAATGTTAATAACATTTTGTTAAAATTTTTATGTTTCTTAATAACAACGAGCATATGCCAATTGTCTCGATCTCATTAAATGATGAAATTCTCAAACAAATTGATGCTTTGCAAAAGAATCTTGGATTTTCAGGTAGATCAGATGCAATCAGAGCAGGAATACGAAGTTTTGTTTCTGAAGAGAAACAAAAAGAAGATCTTTCAGGAAATGTTAATGCCATATTGTTAGTAGTACATAATGACGAATATGACAACCAAGTAACTGAAGTCAAACATTCCTATGAAGATCTAATCACGATGCATTTACACAGTAAGATTGAAGGAGACAAATGTATGGAACTTTTCATCTTAAAAGGAGAATCAGAATCAGTTAATGACATTACAAAAAACTTTCAAATTAACAAAAAGATGGATACTGTTAAGCTAGTTGCATTATAGAATGAATGACGAAGATATAAAAAATGAAATTCGAAAGTTTGCTTTGCAAAATGCTGTAGAACATGATGGTCAAACAAGAGATAAAACAATTCTTGCAAAGATAATGGGAAATGTTCCTGAGTTAAGACAAAAGGCTAAGGATATAGGACCAATCATTACGGAAATTGTTTTAAAAATAAATCAAATTCCAGTTGAAGAACAACAAAAAGAGATACAAGAAAAATATCCAGAATTGTTAGAAATAAAAAAAGAGAAACCAGAAAAACATAGTCTATTACCACCACTAAAAAATACAGAAGGAAAAGAGATAATCACAAGATTTCCTCCAGCACCAAATGGCTATCCACACATCGGTCATGCAAAGGCAGCAGTAATCAGTGAGGAATATGCAAAAATGCATGGTGGAAAATTAATTTTAAGATTTGAGGATACAAATCCAGGAACTGAACGACTAGAATATTACGCTGCAATTAAAGTTGGGATGGATTGGCTTGGAATAAAATACGATAGTGTAGAACACGTCTCAGATAATCTGGATGTACTTTATGAAAAAGCAGATCAGATAATAAAATCAAATGATGCATATGTTT
Organism: uncultured Candidatus Nitrosopelagicus sp.; assembly: GCA_937896695.1. Lineage (GTDB taxonomy): Archaea > Thermoproteota > Nitrososphaeria > Nitrososphaerales > Nitrosopumilaceae > Nitrosopelagicus. The sequence goes on from CALBOT010000110.1 coordinate 6,209, forward strand.
GTACATGCAGTCAGGATGACATTAGTAAAAATAGAAGAGAGATGATTGAGTGTAATTGTACAAAACAAAGTGTAGAAGAAAATGAAAAGCTCTGGCACAAGATGTTTGATGAAAAGGGTTTCAAAGAAGGACAGGCCTTGTTACGATTTAGAGGAAATATGCAGTCAGGAAATACGACAATGCGAGATCCTGCATTATTTAGGATTAATACAAAAAGACATGCCAGACAGGAACAAAAATACAAAGTTTGGCCAACATATGACTTTGCAGGAATAATTTTTGACAGTATTAGCAAAGTTTCACATGCTATGAGGTCAAAGGAGTTTGAACTTAGAAAGGAACTACATCATACAATCTTGGATAAATTGGGAATGGATAAATCAGAGTTTATCTTTTTTGGAAGATTGGATTTAGAGGGAATGCCAGTATCAAAAAGTGCTCTAAAACCATTGATTGAAAATGGAAAAATTCCATGGTATGATGACCCAAGACTACCTACATTAGAAGGACTTCGTAGAAGAGGTATTAGACCAGAGGCTGTAAAAAAATTCGTTTTATCCCTAGGATTAACAAAAAATGATACAGTTTCTCCATTTGCATCTCTAGAAGCATTTAACAAAAAAATAATCGATTCAGAAAGTATTAGACTTCACATGGTCCGTCATCCAAAGATGTTGAAGATTACAAATCTTCCATCAAATGAATTGCAATTATCAAATCATCCTACAATTGATTTGGGAAAACGAACTGTAACGATAAAGGACTCTGTTTTAATTGACGGTGAGGATGCAGAGAAATTGAAGAAAGGTGAATCGATTAGATTACTTGGAATCGGTATTTTTAAGATTATAGAAGATGGTTTGGATCTTATAGCTGAATTTATTTCAGAAAATGCAGAAAATATTGAAAAAAAGATACAATGGGTTGCAGAAGAACCAATAAAAATCAAAATTATTGTTCCTGATCAATTATTTTTTGGAGAAACATTCAATGAAGATAGTCTTAAAGAAATTGAAGGTTATGTTGAACAAGCATACTTAGAATTAAAAGACGGTGATGAAATCCAATTCATAAGATTTGGATATTGTAGAAAAGAATCTACACACCAAGTCATATTTACCCACAAGTGAGAAAAAATGAAAATTGCAAGAGTAGTAAAATCAGATAGAGAAACTTTTGGTTTTGTTAAGAATGGCAAAATTGCCACAAAAGATGACATAACACAGTCTACAGGAATACCAATTCCAATGAATGTTAGAGATTTTCTATTTGATGGATGGTATGAGGAAGTTTTACCAAAAATCGAACACGCTTGTGAGGCAGGAATATTCCCTGATGAGTGGCGTGTTGCCCTAGGTGAAATGGGTGTGTTAGGCGCCCCATTGAAGGGCTATGGCTGCCCGGGATTGTCTTATGTCGCTTACGGTTTAATCTGTCAAGAATTGGAAAGAGGCGACTCGGGTCTACGCTCATTTGCTTCAGTCCAGGGTTCTCTGGCTATGTATCCAATTTGGGATTTTGGTAGCGAGGAACAGAAGAATCACTATTTGCCAAAACTAGCATCAGGCGAAATGGTGGGCTGTTTTGGCCTAACTGAGCCTGATTACGGTTCAAATCCCGGCGATATGATTACCAAGGCAGAAGATATGGGAGATCATTATCTTTTGAATGGTGCTAAAATGTGGATTACCAACGGAACTATTGCTGACGTAGCGGTAGTTTGGGCTAAATTAGATGGAGTAATCAAGGGTTTCATAGTCGAAAAAGGCGATGAAGGATTCTCTGCACCTGAGATGAAGGGTAAACATTCGCTAAAAGCATCGGTAACCAGTGAATTAGTATTCCAAGATTGTAAAATTCCTAAAGACCGAATTCTACCGGGTGTTAAAGGACTCAGAGGGCCGTTCTCTTGCTTGAACAATGCGCGCTACGGTATTTCATGGGGCGCTCTTGGAGCCGCAATGGCCTGTTTCCACAGCGCAAAAACCTACGCACTATCAAGAATACAGTTTGACGTACCTATTGCATCTTATCAACTAGTTCAGAATAAATTAGCATGGATGTTGAGAGAGATTACCAAAGGACAATTGTTAGCCTACCATCTCGGCAGAAAGAAAGATGATGGTACTTGGTTTAATGAACAAATATCATTAGCAAAGATGAACAATGTCGACATTGCCCTAGAAATTGCTAGGACTGCACGTGACATTCACGGTGCAAATGGAATACTAGACGAGTATCCAGTTATGCGTCACATGGCAAACCTAGAATCTGTTAAGACCTATGAAGGAACTCATGACATTCACAATTTGATATT
>CALBOT010000111.1 GCA_937896695.1 uncultured Candidatus Nitrosopelagicus sp.
AGAAATTCAGCAATTTCTTCATCACTATTTTTTCCATTTAGAATCTCACTCATCACAGTTGACATTTCATCAAATGTTAAATTTGTGTTAATTTTTTCCATGATTCTCAACCTTTTTTATGAAATTTGAAAATATTTTTGATCCTTCGTCAGTTAGTATTGATTCTGGATGAAATTGAACTCCTTCGATTAGATATTTTTTATGGCTGACTCCCATCACTTCTCCATCATCTTCTGCAACTGCCGTAATTTTTAGTGAATCAGGTATGATTGTTTTTTGTCCTACAAGAGAATGATATCGGGTTGCTCGAAAAGGATTTTTCACTCCTACAAATAATGATTCATCTGTATGTTTCACTTGACTTGTTTTTCCATGTCGAATATTATCTGCATTTACAACTTTTCCTCCAAAGCATGAAATTATTCCTTGATGACCAAGGCAAACTCCTAAAATTGGTTTTTTTGGTCCTAGTTCTGTAATTACTTTTTTACAAATTCCAAAATATCTCTCATCATCAGGTGTACCTGGTCCAGGTGAGATAATTATTGCATCATAATCTGCATTCTCAATATCATTTATTGTAACTCTGTCATTTCTAATTACTTCTGATGTAACTCCTAATTCTCCCAACCGTTGAGCAATATTGTATACGAATGAATCATAATTGTCGATGATTAAAAATTTCATTTTGAAGCCTCCTTTAAGGAAGTAATCATTGCATTTGCTTTATGTTCTGTTTCTTTAAGTTCATTTTCTGCAATTGAATCAAATACAATTCCTGCACCTGCTTGAACAAATCCTTTGTCTTCCTTAACAAAAATACTCCTGATGGCTATTGCAAAATCACAGCATCCATTAAATGAAAAATATCCTACGGCTCCAGCATACGTTTCTCTTTGGGTGGGTTCTAATTCTTGAATTATTTCCATTGCTCGTACTTTGGGTGCACCCGATACTGTCCCCGCAGGAAAAACTGCTTCAAATGCATCATACATATCATATTTTTCATTCAATTTACCTACTACGTGGGTTACTATGTGTTGAACATGACTGAATCTTTTAATTTCCATTAGTTCTTTTACTTTAACTGTTCCATAATCGCATACTCTGCCAATATCATTTCTACCTAAATCCACAAGCATCGTATGTTCTGCAAGTTCCTTTTCATCATTTAGTAATTCTTGTTTTAATTTCTGATTTTTTTCTTCATCATTGGTGATTTTTCTTGTTCCTGCTATTGGAAAAGTTTCGACATCTCTTCCAGTTACTCTTAACAACATTTCTGGACTTGATCCAATAATCACATTTTCATTCATTTTTAGATGAAACATATATGGTGAAGGATTTAACTCTCTAAGTTTTTCATATACTCGTAAATAATCTCCTTTCCCTTCAAATGAAAATCTTCTAGATAATACTACCTGAAATACATCTCCGCTGTGAACGTATTCTTTTGCTTTACTGACAATTTTTTCAAATTCATTTTTATTCAGATTTGTACTAATGTCTGATAATTCAAACATTCCAATATTTTCTTCAGTTTTTTTTATTTTGTCTTTTCTATTTTGTTCATAATAAAAATAAAAAAATTGTTTCTTTTTATTGTCATATAATATTCCATCATCGTAAATTCCAAATTCCATTATTGGTTTTTCTAAATCTTTTTTTCCTGGAATTTTCTCAAATAGTCTTATTGCATCATAGTCAATATTTCCAACTGCTCCTCCCAAATACCGATAAGACACATCTTCAGTTTTTTTAATTAACTTCTTGATTTCTTGTAAAGGTGAATCTGTTTGAATTGTTTCAACATCTCCGTCTCTATTTTCAATTGTTATTCTATCAAAGTAACCTTTTACGATTAATTCTGGATCAAATCCCATGATTGAAGTCTCTGCAAGTTCATCTGGCCCTTCTAATGATTCAAACAAAAATGAATGAGTATAGTTTCTAGAAATTTTATTGTAAACGTCAAATGGTTGGGTTTCAGTGTACACTAGAGGAATCTTAGAAATGCTGTGTTTTCCAAAGGTGTTCACCCATGTTCACACTAATGAAATACGGTATTTAAACTCTAAATAGAGATTACAGTAAAGTACGGTACCTTTATATCGAATGAGATCTATATGATGATATGAGCCAGTTAGTATATTCTGGAAAATCTTCTTTGATACAAGATATCATTCTAAAGACTGAACCTGTCTTTCTGGTAACTGATGCAGATGAAATGAGATGTTTTGTTTGTAAAAAAGGAATTCAGGATGGAACTTCTCTTACTGCAAAAACTCTAGATTCAAAAAATATACTAATGCCTCAGTGTGGACTTGCTCCAGGAGCTATAAATATTTGTGCTGCATCCATGATGAAAGAATTTGATAGCGTAAATGAAGTTCTAATGAGAGTTGGTGCTTTACCAAGATTTACTACAAATGAAATGAGCTATTATCTAAGTTGGTCAACCAATGGATTGATAAATGAATACTGTAATGAAGCAGATGCAATTTATGAGGGTAAATCTGTAAAACTTATGCCCTTGGAAGGTATAGAAAAAATTGTTATTGAGGGTGAAAGTTTTGAGGCATTC
>CALBOT010000112.1 GCA_937896695.1 uncultured Candidatus Nitrosopelagicus sp.
TTTATTGAAATTACTGTATCAACTAAACTCAAACCCAATGACATTTTCAGATCTGTATTCAAAATCAAAGATTAGAATGAAGAAGTCGTTTCTAAACTATCTACATTTTTGTGTAGAATACAAATTCATAGAAAAAGAAAGGGTGGGATCAAATGTGATCTATACCATTACAGACAAAGGAAGAGTAATGTTAGAATTATTTACAATAAATGAGAAAAATTAGATCAAAATATTCTAGATGCATATAGAAGTACAAAAAGTATAGAACCTATTCCAAAAATTAGTATTCGAATCATACCACGAGACATACGAATCAATATTTTTGATAAAGCGAACAAGTAATTAAACAAAACATAATCGATAAAATATTGCAATCCGGCATACCTGAAGCAGAGATCTACGAAGTAGGAAAAAATAAGTTGAAAAATCCTACAATTTTTGTCGGTTTCGTTGGAGCCGGATTAGTAGGAACAATAGCAGTAGACCATATGATAAATGAATTAGATATGAAAGAAGTAGGATTTCTACGTTCAAAACATTTACCACCATCTACGGTATTCATGCAAGGCAGACTTAGACATCCATTTAGAATCTATTCAAATAATGATGGAAGCATATGTTCAATAATTTGTGAGATAGTAATTAGCAAAGAAGGAATTTACAATATCGCCATGGCAATTCTTGACTGGGCGGAAAAAAAAGGATCAAATGAAATTATCGTATTAGATGGAGTGGCAGATAAAAAACACGATGGAGAAGCATTTTTTGCAGCAGAGGTAGACCTGTGTAGAATTATGGAAGAAAACGACATCAAAATGATTCCTCAAGGATTCATTACTGGAATTTCAGGCGGAATACTAAACGAATGCCTAATTAGAAAAATTCGTGGAATTACATTACTTGTGAAAGCTGACGAATTGACTCCAGATCCTCTTGCAGCAGCCACAATTATCGATGCGGTGAACAGAGTATATGACACAGAAATCAACACCAAAAACTTGAAAAAACAAAAAGAACAGATTGGAATGGATTTAAGAGAATTATCAGACAAATATTCTGAACATAAAAAAATTGATTCAAATATGTACATGTGAGTGATTAGATATGACAATAAGTTACAAAAAAGCCGGTGTGGACATAACTGAGATAAAAAAGAGTCAACGTGCAATTGGCAAACTAATTGGCTCTACTCACAATTTACAAAAGATGGCAAAGATGACACATGGATTTGGACATTATGCAGGAATTGTTGAAATTCCAGGCGGAAAATTATTAGCAACACATACTGACGGAGTAGGAACCAAAGTTATGATTGCAAATTTAATGAAAAAATATGATACAATCGGAATAGATTGTATTGCAATGAATGTAAATGACATTATTTGTATTGGTGCAACACCAATTTCATTTGTAGATTACATTGCTGCAAATAAAAATGATCAAAGAATTTTCAAACAAATAGTATCAGGATTAGTCAAAGGCGCTAGAAAATCATCAATGCCAATTGTAGGTGGAGAAACTGCAATTATGTCAGATTTGATTGCAGGTAAAGGTTTTGGATTTGATCTTGCAGGAATGGTTGTTGGAATGCTTTCAAAAAAAGATATGGTGTTAGGAAACAAAATAAAACCAAACGATGTGATAATTGGAATTAAAAGTTCAGGATTACATTCCAATGGATACTCATTAGCACGTAAAGCACTTTTAACAAAATATTCAGTGAAAGATGATATCAAAGGAATTGGAAATTTGGGAAATGCACTTTTACGTCCAACTGAAATTTATGTAAAACCAGTCTTAGAAGCAGTAAAAAAATGCAAGATTAATGGACTGGCACACATAACAGGTGGATCATTTACAAAATTATTGAGACTGAAACAAATTGGATATGAATTAGACAGTATGCCAAAAACTCCAGCATTAATGCAACTAATTGAAGATTCAGGAGTAGAGAATGAGGAAATGTACAAAACATTCAACATGGGGATAGGATTTTGTGTTATCGTTCCAGAGAATCAAGTCAAAAATATTCATAAAATTTTCAAGAAACATAAGACAAAATCTTATGAAATCGGCAGAATCAGTAAAAACAAGGGCGTTTTTATCAATAAATTGAAAATTGCATAGAAATCAATACAAAAAATTTTACTAGATTTGGCTTATATGACGTAATCCTAAAAATCTTAGATAATGGCAGCAGAAGCAGGCTTCATAGAGGTTATCATAGCAGTAGGAATCTTACTAGCTGCTGCAAAACTGATGGGAGAACTATTCAGTAGAATTAAGCTGCCAATTGTATTAGGTGAATTATTAGCAGGAATGATTATTGGACCATTTGCGCTAGGAGCGTTTTTACTTCATCCAGATACAGGGGAATCAATTCTGCAAATTGGACCAGAGATTAGAACATTAGGAGAGATTGGTGCAATTGTAATTTTATTTATGGCAGGGTTAGAGATGACACCAAAAGAATTTTTGCGTGGAGGAAAGGCATCATTTACGGTAGGAACCTTAGGAGTTGTAGTTCCATTCTTTGCAGGACTATTAGTCTTTCAGGCATTTGGATTTGATGCATTACAAGCAATGATGATTGCAACTGCACTCACTGCAACAAGTATAGCAATTTCAATTCAAGTATTAAAGGAATTTAATAAAATCAAATCTCCAGAAGCGCGATTAATTATTGCGGCTGCAGTAGTGGATGATATTTTAGCAATTGCAGTATTATCAGTTGTTACATCATTTGGAGGCTCAGAGGCACTAGATAATGTTGATTTAATGGATGTAACATTTACAATTCTTAAAGTATTAGGATTCTTTGCAGCAATCTTAATCGCGGCAATTTTCATACTTCCAAAAGTCATCACACCAAGAATTTGGAAAGCATCAGGTAGTGTAGAAGGTATAGCAACTGCATCATTTTTTGGCGCCGCTGCAATTGCAGGAACTTTAGGATTATCTCCAATTGTAGGTGCATTTGCAGTAGGAATGGCATTATCAGCAACAAAAGTCTTTGAAAAAATAGAGAATTTCATTAGTAGAATTGGGTTAATTTTTGCGCCGTTGTTTTTCGCAATTATTGGAGCACAAGTAGATTTCAGAACCGTGAATTTAGACATACTAATGCTAAGTGGAGTTGTAATAGCAATTGCAGTTGCAACTAAATTACTTGGATGCGGATTACCATCAATGCTATTTTTGAAAAATAAAACCGCAGGAATGCGAGTAGGAATAGGAATGATCTCAAGAGGAGAAGTAGGATTGATTGTTGCAGGAGTAGGATTATCATCAGGAGTATTAACAGGAGATGTGTACACAACAATTGTTCTCATGGTAGCTGTCACCACAATAATCACACCAATTTGGCTCAAGATGGATTACAGAAAAGAAGTTGCAGTGAAAACTGACGATAGTTAGAGAGTAAGAAACCGTATCAGTGATTTAAAAATTATTTAAATCATAGCAATTTGAAAAATAATCATGAGTGACAAATCAAGAGACGAATTACTTTTAGAATATGAAAAGGATTACTTACAAAGATTAGTCAATGAAGGAAAATTGAAACCTGATGACGTGCAAATTAGTGAAGAAGTTAGGAGAGAGATGACAGTTGAAGAAGCTGAAAAAATACAAGCTGATGCTGCAGCAAAAGTTCAAGCTTCATCAGCTGCAAAAAATCAGTTAGAAAATGAACAAAAAAAGAAAAGAGAAATTGATAATGAGATAATAAAAATGAGAAATGAACTAGATTTGTTAAAAGAGATGGCCACTTTGAATGAAGAGTTAGAATCTCTGAAAGAACAGATTGGAAAACCAACTAAACGAAAGGCTACTAAAAAGAAAGTAGCTCCTAAACGAAAGGCTACTAAAAAGAAAGTAGCTCCTAAACGAAAGGCTACTAAAAAGAAAGTAGCTCCTAAACGAA
>CALBOT010000113.1 GCA_937896695.1 uncultured Candidatus Nitrosopelagicus sp.
TTTTTTGTTGGCGTCCTGGTGTTCCTCGTCACTGGTTCGCCCTGCCCGCGGGAGGGTAAAGAGTGACGGGCATTGCAACGAGATCGCGGCTGCTTACTTTTTGGGCTTTAGGATGGGGGTGTCGAATCCTTTGATATCGCCTGGTTGTGCGTCGGTGACTGAAGGCTTGAAACTGAATGTTGACGGGTTGTATGGCCCGACAAATGACACGTCAGCGTCTGCCTTAATGTGGGCTTCCATGTCCATGCACCATAACGTTGCATTTACGATCATGCGCCGAACACCTTCGCTGAGAATGTCTTCCGAGGCGCCCTGAGTGGAGCAGAATGCCCGGCCTTTTTTGCCACCTCTGAAGCTGTAGTTGCGAACCCACGCTGCTGGCTGAGGGGCTTTGTCTTCGAGTGGTTTGGCCCCGACCTCCATCGATTCGAGGACTCGGTTCGTTGCCAGGATGGTTGAGTCAGGCATGGGGCGTGCCGAGTATGCTCCTGCCATAGCGTGCATCTCTTTCACGCCTCGCATGACGGGGTGTGTTTTCTGCTCGGGAACTGTGTGCATGGCCGTTGCGAACTTGTGGTTTCTGCCGTAATGACCGGCACCCAGCGAGGGGTTCCAGGTCTCTCCCAATACCTGCCGTCCGAATCCACCGACGAAGTCTTCTCCGCTGTGATTGTAGTTGTGGTAGGAATACTGTCCCTTGAGTCCGTTAAACGCGTGCGTTGTCGTTCGCAGCCCAAGGACCGGGCCTCCCTGTTTGAGGTAGGCTTCAAACTTCTCCATCCACGGATCTTCCGGATGGACAAACCTCAGGAAGAGAAACAGCATGTCTGCGTTTTCAATCTCTTCAATTCCCATCTTCCTTGAATGTTCTCCTTTTTTTGTAATCATATTTTCTCCTCCTGACATTTCAATCATCTCTGGTACCCAATGTCCAGATGTAAAAAATGGATTTATCCATTCTATTGCTAAAACTTTTGGTCTTTTTGAAATTTTAGCATCTTTTATTTTATCTATTCTGGAATTTAGTGAATTAACAATTTCATTTCCTCGTTTTTCTTCATTAATTTTCTCTGCAATATCGGTAACACATTTTAAAATTCCATTAATGTCATGAGGACTCATTGAGTAAATTTCTGGTTTTTCATCAAGAATATCAATTGCGTTTTTTACTTGATTAGTATATGCTGAACATACCTCGCAAATCTCTTGTGAAATAATTAGATCTGGCTTTGCATTGGAAACATTTTGTGTAACTAACTTGTAAATATCCTCGCCTTTCTCTGATAGTTCACATATTTTCTCATCAATTTCTTTACTTGACATTTTTTCTGGTTCAAAAACGCTCTCGATTACTTTTGGTTTATTCGTGGCATCATTAGGATAATTACATTCGTGAGTTACTCCAAATAATTTCTCTTGTGCACCTAATTCATAAATTAATTCTGTTGCACTAGGTAAAAATGAAATGATTCGTTTTTTATACATTTGAAATTACTTACTCCAAGTTCTCTTTAAGTTTGTGTCAATAATTCGTTAGATGAATTATTTATTATTCATAATTTCTCTGAAAATATATGTCAAGGACAGGTTCTGATATTAGAAAAGGTATTGAACAGAATTGGCATGAATATCTTTCAAAATATGCTAATCTTTTTTCGTCAAACGAAATACAAGGTTCTAGCCCACCTTCTGTTTTTGTAGGCTCATATGGATATCCAAAAGTTGGGATTGGACCTATGCTTCCTCCTATCCATGGTGATACTACTCTTTTAGACACTCCTGAAAAATGGCTTGGAAAAAGTCTTGAAGAAATCGTGAATTATCGATTAAATCTTGTACGGGGAGTACAAAAAACTGGAATTGAAGAAACCACTGGTCGTTTTATAGAAAGTCTTCATGAATTAGCAATGTCATCAGGTTCTATTGATTCTGAAATTCAATTTATTAAAAATCCTGCACCTATTCCATTAATTGATGGTCAAAATGCTCCTTTTGGACCACTTGGCGAAATTAAGAATGCAAAATTTTCTCCAAACTCGTCTATAAAACCAATAGAACGTGCATACTATGATACTGATTTGAAGGCAGAAGATGCAGTAATGCAACTCTATAATTCTGGAATCGACATATCAAAAATTCAAAAATGTTTCAGTATTGGAATGTTTGGAAAAAATAGAAAATTAGTTCCAACAAAATGGAGTATAACTGCAACAGATCAAATAATATCTAATGACATGATGCATGATATACTTGAATTTGATATAATTGACAAGTTTGATGTTTTTAGCTTTGATCATCTTGGAAATTTATTTTCTGTAATATTATTCCCTCATAGATGGATTTTTGAAATGCAGGAAGCATGGCATGATAAAAATTCTATAGGTTTTGGAAGTGATTATGAAAATGCAAAAGGAATAGATCATCCTCCATCTATTGCAGGTGCATATTTTGCAGGTAAATTAGCCGTAACAGAATATCTTCAAAAAATTAAAAAACAATCTGGCGTTATGATATTTAGAGAAATACAACCCGAATACGCCGTGCCTGTTGGTGTTTGGCAAGTACGTGAAGGAATTAGAGAAGCAATGAAAAAAACTCCTCGAGAAGTAAATTCATTAAATGATGCAATTGATCTTGCAACCAAGCGTATGAGTATTAGTAAAAATGAATGGCTTGCTCATGGAGATATGCTTAAACTCATAGCTCAAACTAGTATGTCTGACTTTTTCTAATATTTGCATATTTATTGAGAGTATACGACCAACACTCAATGGAAAACAAAAGTGTAATGATAGCAATTTTGCTTGTTTTGTCTCCAATATTCTTCACAATTGCTATGTATCCTGATAGTTTCAGTCTAAGTTGGAATCAAGGTAGAGGTGGATTTCTATTTGCAATGGCATTTATCGCAGCAGAATTAATAGGCTTAAAATTTGTCATTCCAAAAAAACGATTCTTTTACTGTATACCTCTAATTGCATTAACTATTGCATATTTTGTATCTCTTCAATTCGGCGTGAGAGATTACATTATGAGTTTAGTTGATGTTTTTGGTGTTTTGGAATATTCTTGGGAATGGTTGTTTGATTTTGCTGTAATGGCGATATTTGTTACTGCATCCCTTGCAATATTATTCGGAAGAAAATGGATTAGAATTGGACCTGCTGGACCAATATTCCTTGCTGGCAATGCAATAATCTTGGCATTAGATTCATTCTTTCCATATGACACTCTTGGACCATTACAATACATTGTTCCATATTTTGTACAAGCCAACGTCTGGGTAATTACAGTACTTGATCTTGGTGTAGCTACTGCACGTGATAACTTGATGTTTCTTAATGGTGACTTTGGTCCTTTCGCATTACAGGTATTTTGGCCATCTGCAGGTGTACACAGCATAATTATCTATTCACTAGTGATGATGGCATTTCTCATAAAAATGAGAATTCCTCGAAATCGTAAAATTATTTATTTCATTCTAGGTATTTTTGGAACCATTTTTGTAAATATGATTAGAATTTTCTCGTTATCTGTTTATGCACTAAAGGTTACTACTGATCCAGAAGCTTGGGAAGAATTTCATTCTGTGGCTGGAGAAATAATGTTCCTTCCATGGTTATTCATATTCCTATTGGTTGTTACTGCAGTTGAAACAAAACGACTCAAGAAATTAGAATCTGAAAATGAATCTAAAAATAACTTGTAATGCTACTTTGACCTTCAACGTCTGAAAATTCTGAAATTCTAACTCCAATTCTTCTGACTAACATAACTTGTTCAATTAATGCATCTTCCAATAATTGATTAACAATTTTCTTTAACTCTATCTCGTTATTGACCGGATTTTTCAACATTCTTGATTTGGTTTTTGTTGATAAATCTTCATTTACAAACTGAATCCCAATTGAACGATACATTTTGTTATTATTAATTGCCAATTTATTCAATTGTATACACAATTCATTAGCATTTTCTCGCAGAAATTCTATTTCTTTAGAATTTTTCTTCAAAGTAATGATTTTACTAAATTGAATTGTAGGTGGTCTTTCTTTCACTATTTCTGAATCTATTCCCTTGGCAGAGTTGAAAATATAGCCTCCAGTCTTCCTTCCAAACATTTTATTCAAATCAAAAACATCAATTTTCTTTAATTCTTCTATGGTGTGGATATTCATTTGTGCAAATACATCTTCTGTCTTCTTACCTATTCCTGGTATCTCTCTAATTTTTAGTGGTGACAGAAATTGTTCAATTTGTTCAGGTTTTACCGTTGTTAATCCATCAGGTTTTTTAAAATCTGATGCAATCTTTGAGAGTAATTTATTTGGACTAATTCCTATAGAACACGTAAGTTTCAGCTCATTTCTTATTTCATTTTTTAATTGCTGCGCTAGATGTTGCGCATTGTTAAAACTCATTTCAGTTTTTTATGTAACGTCTAGATATGCTTCGTCTCTGCCAACATA
>CALBOT010000114.1 GCA_937896695.1 uncultured Candidatus Nitrosopelagicus sp.
TCAACTATGATTAATTCATCAATGAATGAAAATCTTCGGTATAATTTTTCACGTTTTTTTTCACAAACGAGAATTGTTTTGAATCCCTCGTCTTTTGCGCCTTTCAAAACTTGTAGTGAACAGTGTGACCCTAAAGTAGCAATGCTTGTCAAGATTATTTTCACTCATCTAAATGGCTTTTTGAATCTATTCCCTTGATAATCTGGTTGACACATATTGAAAGATCTCATCAATTAACTCGATTTTTGCTTCAGATTCAAGATCATTTGGAATGGTTTTTGCCAAAAAATCATACATTGAAGCTTGATCTTCTAGTTCTCCTCTCTCTTTTCTAAGGGAATATGTGGCGATTGCTCCTGATATGTAGGCAATGGCCTGTTCTCGTGTATTCATGAGTTGTTGATTCAATTCTAAAATAAAAATTGTAAACCAAATGTAAAATAAACCCGAAAAATCACTTTAAACTAAATGATTGGAACTGAATTGGGAGATCTTAGACGAACCCACTATTCAACTGAACTAAATTCATTGAATGAAGGTACTGATGTGACTGTTATGGGATGGGTTGTTACAGTTCGGGGTCATGGAAATATTGTATTTGCCACAATTCGTGATAAATTAGGAAACATTCAGGTTATAACAAAAAGTGGTGAATGTGAAGATGACATTCGTGAAAAATTATCTCATCTTAAAGAACATTCTTCAATTGCAGTCGTTGGAAAAACTAGAAAAAATGAAAAGTCTCCAACAGGAATAGAGATAGTTCCAAGTGAAATGCGAGTTTTTTCAGAAGTTGAAAAAATTCCACCATTTGAACCATATGCAAAAACTGTAAAAAATATAGATACTAGATTAGAAGTACGAGCAATTGATCTTCGACGAAATGTTTTACAAAAAATTTTTCTTGCAAGAAGTGTTACATTAAGAGCACTTCGAGATTATTTGGGAAAAGAAGATTTTGTGGAAGTTAATACTCCAAAAATGATTGCTACTGCAACTGAAGGCGGTGCCGCATTATTTCCAATATTTTATTACAATAAAGAAGCATTCTTGGCTCAGAGTCCACAATTATACAAAGAACAAATGACCATAGGATTAGAACGAGTGTTTGAGATATCATCATTTTACAGAGCAGAAAAATCTCACACAGGAAGACACCTAAGTGAATTCACAAGTGTAGATATTGAAGCTGCTATGATGGACTACACAGATGTCATGGATGTTTTAGAATCAATCGTGGTAGATGTTTTCAAAAATACTGCTGAAAATTCAAAAACAGAACAAAAAGAGATTGGGCATGAAATTAGAATTCCAGATTCACCATTTGAGAGAGTATCATATACACAAGCATTGGATGAATTAGGAAAAATGGATATCAAATTAGAATTTGGTGAAGATTTACAAGATTCTCACCTTCGGAGTTTGGGCGAGAAACATCCGGGATTTTTCTTTTTAACAGATTGGCCAATGAAACTAAAACCATTCTACATTCATGAAAAAGATGACGACCCTACACTTTCACGTTCTTTTGATTTGCAGTATGGATATCTAGAACTATCCTCAGGAGGAAGAAGATTGCATGATCCAGAGCAGCTAAAAAGCAGATTAAAAGAACAGAATTTAGATCCAACAAGCTTTGAAGAACATTTGAAAACATTTGGATGGGGTATGCCTCCACATTCAGGTTGGGGTATGGGATTAGATAGATTGATGACAGTTTTGATTGGAATTGACAATGTAAGAGAGGTAGTTTTGTATCCAAGGGATCCAGATAGGCTCAAACCTTAGATTTTGTAGAAAAAAATTAGATTAAAAAAACAAACAATGGTGACAGAGTGAAATATTTCATTAAATCAATTTTTGAAGAAATAGAATGACAACTGAAGAACGTAGCAGAGCAGCTAAATTAGGATGGATTGGTCATGATATAGCAGCACTGAAACGAAGTTATGCATCGGTAAAAGGCTGGGAAACTAGAAGAAGGAATTAGTAGACAATTATAGTCGACTAGTAATTTCTTTTGTAAATTCAAGTGCTAAACCTCGTGTCTGACTCATCATGCCTGCAGAGCCGTCTGTTAATGACCAAATTTTTGGATTATTAATATTCAAATGTATTTTACAG
>CALBOT010000115.1 GCA_937896695.1 uncultured Candidatus Nitrosopelagicus sp.
CTAGATCCTATTGTCCAAAATGTAAAAGTCATCAGACAATGAAAGTCTCTATTTACAAAGCTGGAAAAAGAAGAGGTTCAGCAGCAGGTGAAAGAAGACACGCTTTAAGAAAGAAAGGTTATGGTGGACAAAAATTCCCAAAACTTGCAAAACCTGCAAAGACCACAAAAAAAGTTACACTAATTGAGACATGTACAACATGTAAAAAGAAAATGATGAATAAAGGAATTAGAATTAGAAAGTTTGAGTTGATTGCAGCATGAAAAAAGATCACGTTTTGGTTCCAGAACCAAGTAGCAAATTCAACAAAGTAAAATGTCACGAATGTGAATCAGAACAAATTGTTTATTCACATAGCTCCACACAAGTAATTTGTAATTCATGTGGAAATGTCTTATCAAAAGCAACAGGCTCAATTGCTCAGATAAATGGCAAAGTTTTAGATCCTGCCGAGTAGTTCAAAGTCGGTTTTTGTATTTACATTCAAACAAACACGTTTGTCATCAATTATCAGATAATCTTCTTCTACAGAATCAAAATTTTTAATTTCAGTTGCATTTACAACAGAAATACCAGTGTGTACATGTTCTTTTTCATTTAATGAAATAAGACATTCTGGTTCAAGATTTAAAGACAATTGAAATGATTTTGTAGTAACAACACTAGTCCATGTTTTCTTGGGATTTGAATTAGCAACTATCTGTTTGACAATATTTCCATCTAATAGAGGTAAATCTCCAGATGTAACAAAAACAAAATCATTTAATTTTTTCAAGACATGATTAAGATCTGTTACAAGATTATTCCCCAAAGTTTCAATAATTTCTACATTATTCTTGGTAAGAATTTTTTGTGTTTGAGGCGAATTTGGACTGGTAACTGCAAAAATTTTTTCAAAACAGTTTGAATTTTTTAACGCATCAACAACATGTAAGACAAGTGGTTTTTTATATTCTAGTAATAATTTTTCTTTTTCACTTTGCATTCTGGTTCCTTTACCACCAGCCATAACAAGACCAATCATAATGAAACAAAAATTAGTAGTGATGATAGTCTTGTTAATTCATTACTTGCACCCATTACATCTCCAGTAATTCCACCGAAACTTTTCGTGGATAATCGAACAAGAAACATTGTAAGAACAATTCCTGATGCAAAAACTATGAAACCATTCATTTCACCAAGTATTATGAATGGGATGATAGTAATGATGCCAGATACCAATAATCGTTTTTTATCTTTCATAGAATCCATGAAAGGAGAGTTGGAACCTATTGACGCAGAATTTCCTAATCCAGCCATTAAAACCATTGAAAATTTTGCCATTATTTCACTAAGTAAAATGATTTTGAATAGCTCCATTCCACTACTAAGTGATAATGCGATGATCATACCTATCACATACAATACTATTGAAAATATTCCAGCAGAACCTACTGAAAGATCTTTCATTGCTTTGCGTTTTTTTTCTTTTGTTCCTTTAGTCATTAAACCGTCTGCAAAATCAGCAAGACCATCAGTGTGATGAATTCCAGTAATTACTGCAAGTGATGCAACAACAACTAAAGATACAACAAGTGGTTCTAAGTATAATGATAAACCATAACCTAGACTTCCAATGATTAGTCCAATTACAATTCCAACAATTGGAAAAAGATACATGTTTTTTGCAATTGAATTAAGATCAGAATTTGACGTAGGTATTATTGTTAGAAATGAAAAAACAGAGCCAATTTGTTTAAGCAAATAAAAACAACTCCACAAATGAAATCAGCAAAATTATAGGGATAGATATGATGCCAAAAAATAGTATCGATGTAACTTTCATCAATGAAATTGCGTCTTTGACTTTTTTTGAGGTAATTTCGTATTCACCATTTCCCAATGAATAATGTTCAAGTTTTTCAAATTTTGTACCTAACGCACCTGCAAAAGCAGCCATAGGATATCCCGCATTAGGACTGTCGGTTTTTTTACCATCACGTTTGAAAATTTCATAACAATTTTTCCAATCATGTCCTAACAACATTGAACCAAGTACAATTGTCAAACCAGTTAATCTTGAAGGCAAGTAATTTAAGACATTATCACAGTTTGCTCCAAACCAGCCTAGATGTTTGAACATTTTAGTTTTGTAACCAACCATAGAATCTATAGTATTTACAATTCGGTATACAAATGCTCCAGGTAACCCGAATATTGCAAAATAAAACATTGGACCAGTGATTCCATCTACAATATTTTCACTAAGACTCTCTAAAGTTCCTGATAGTATGTGATTTTTGTCTAAATTTTTGGTGTTTCTCTTTACTATCATTGAAAGATTTGTTCTTGCTTGAGTTAGATCATTTTTTTGAATAGAATCTAATACAGCTAAAGCATGTCTTTCCATTCCTTTAATTGCAATAGTCATTTTGAATAATACTACTCCAGAAACAATAGAAATCAAAATAGACAAAGATTCAACACTAATTAGATCAATACCAAAGTTCAAACTAGATAAAATGACTATGGAAATACAAACAGGAATTAAAACAATAAAAATTCCTCCAATTTTTTCAAGAGTATAATTTTCATTTTTCATTCTAGTCGTAATACTTCCTATCAAGATTCCAATCCAAGCAGTTGGATGATAACGATTTTTTGGGTCACCAAAGCTAAGATCTAACATAATTGCAAATCCAATTATGACAATTGATTCTAGAATCATTTCAAAAGTTTCTCCACTTGACGAATATTAAGACTTGACTTGACAACTTTGGCAATTTTATCAATTTCAGAATTTAATTTTTTGAGATTTGAAGAATTCCAGCTCAAATTCTTAGGTGAATTTCCAATAGAATCTTCATCAGGTATTGCAAAATCAGTCATAGGAATTGTACCGAAAACAGGCAGACCAGTTTTTTGTTTTAATTTTCTATATCCAGGTTTTAAGATTTCAATATCTCCTCGAAATTTGTTAATGATAAATCCTTCAACAAGTTTTTGGTATTTTTTTTCAATCAACTCCATAGTTCCTACAATACTTGCAAATGCCCCACCTCTTTCAATGTCAGTGATTAGTAATACAGGAGATTTTGTTTTTTCAGCAATTTTCATGTTAGTGATATCAAATTTTTGTAAATTGATTTCAGCAGGAGAACCTGCGCCTTCAAGAAAAATGATTTCATGTGAATCTGAAAGTTTGTAAAATGACTCCATCGATGCTTTTAGACCTGACTTTAGAGAAAAATTTTCATAATAATCACTAGCGTGCATTTTTTTAAAGAATTTTCCATTCACAAAGACAGAACTACGATAATTTCCCAACGGTTTTAGCAGTATAGGGTTTTGATCAGGAGTAATATCAGTACGTGCAGCTACTGCCTGTATTGCTTGGGCTCTAGAAATTTCAAAATTTTTCTCAATATATGAAAAATTAGACATGTTTTGTGATTTGAATGGAGATACACTATATCCTAAATCTGAAAAAATTCGACAAAGGGCAGTAACAAGAATTGTTTTACCAGCACCAGATGATGTGCCTTGTATCATTAATGATTTTGCCATTTTATTTCTCCAAGTGCTTCTATTAGTAATTTATTTTGGATTCTATTTTTTACAGCTATTCGAATATAGTTTTCATCAAGGCCACAAAATGTACTACAATCTCTAACAAGAATATT
This sequence comes from uncultured Candidatus Nitrosopelagicus sp., assembly GCA_937896695.1. Lineage (GTDB taxonomy): Archaea > Thermoproteota > Nitrososphaeria > Nitrososphaerales > Nitrosopumilaceae > Nitrosopelagicus. The sequence continues at coordinate 3,666 of CALBOT010000115.1, forward strand.
TTTTTTAAGTAATTTTTTTTGGAGTTTTTTTGAATTGATTTTTGTTTTAATTAAAATGAAATTTGTCGAAGAAGGAAAACATGATAACCAATCAATTTTGGATAAGGCATTAATTAAAAATGAATATTCTTTTTTGATATTTTTTTGTGATTTTTCAAGAAAATTAGAATAACATAATGCAGCGCTTGCTGCAGTTTGTGCAATATAATTCACATTCCAAGGAATTTTTATTCTTTGTAGAATTTCAATTATATTTTTACTTCCAAGACCATAACCAATTCTTAATCCAGCTAAACCAAATGATTTTGTAAAAGAACGTAAAATGAATAAATTTTCATGTGATTTTAGAGTCTTTACTAATGATGGATTAGAATCAGGTACAAGTTCAATAAATGTTTCATCAACAAAAACTAAACTAGATTTTTTTTCTGCAGTTTCTACAATTTTTTCCATAATATTTTTTGATAATATTTCACCAGTAGGATTGTTTGGATTACAGATGAAAACAATGCCGTTTGTAGGTATTTTTGCTAAGAACTTTTGAAAATCCGTATTTAGATTTAATGTTTTAAATGAGATTACCTTACCTCCAAAAAATTTTACTGCCTTCTCATATTCAGAAAATGTTGGGCATGGAATCAAAACTTTAGTTCTATTATTGACAAATGCACTACAAAAATTGTAAATCAATTCGGTAGCACCATTTCCAATAAGAATTTGTGATGTACTTAATCCGGTAAACCATTTTAGATTTGAACGCAAACGCGTAGATTCAGAATCAGGATAAACATGAATTTGATTTAGTTGTTTTTTCAGGTATTTTTTTACACCAGGATGGCAACCCAATGGATTGACATTAGAACTAAAATCAATAATTTTTTCATTGGGATTTTTAATCGAAAATATACCTCCATGAGCGGCAGGTACATGGTTAGTCGTATTGGGATTTGGTGTTATTTTCAACATTTGAAATAAAGTAATTCAGTATAGTATTCTTTTGTTTTTGTCTAAAGGAATATTAACTGAAAATTACCAAATTTAATCGATGAAAAAAAGAGTTGCCATAATAGGAGTAACAGGTTCTGTAGGTCAAGAATTTGTACAATCACTTGATAACCATCCATGGTTTGAAGTAACTCAAATTGCAGCATCAGAACGTTCAGCAGGAAAAATGTATCTTGATGCAATCAGGGATGCCAGTGGAATTATTGCATGGGATGTTGGCGGACAAATCCCAGAATATATCAAAAGTATGAAAGTCCTAAAAGTTGATGAAATTAACGTACAAGAATTAGATTTGATATTCTCAGCAGTTGAATCAGAAGCTGCAAGGGATATTGAAACAAAATTTGCAAAAGACTTACCAGTAATTTCCACATCTTCAGCTTATAGATATGAAGAAGATGTTCCAATTTTGATTCCAGGAATCAATGATGATCAAGCAGAATTATTAGAAGTTCAAAAGAAAAACAGAGATTGGAAAGGATGGGTTGCGCCACTACCAAACTGCACAACCACAGGTTTAGTGATTACATTAAAACCACTAGTTGAGAAATATGGCGCTAAGAAAGTTATGATGACTTCAATGCAAGCAATTTCTGGTGGAGGAAAATCAGGAGTTTCAGCAATGGGAATTACAGATAATATTTTACCATACATTCCTAAAGAAGAAGGAAAAGTAAGAATTGAAACGAAAAAAATTCTTGGAAAATTAAAAGATGGTAAAATTGAAGATGCAGATATCAAAGTTAGTTGCACATGTACAAGAGTTCCAGTAATTGACGGACATACAGAATCAGTATTTGTTGAAACTGAAAAAGAAATTGATCCTAATCAAGCTAAAGATACATTCAACAGTTACAACAAAGATATTTCAGTAACAGGATTACCTTCAGCACCTGAAAAGTACTATGCATTCCATGACGATCCAACTAGACCACAACCTAGAATGGAAAGAGAAGTAGGAGATGGCATGACAACTTCAATTGGAAGAGTTGAGAAAGAAGAATTATTTGACAATGGATTAAAGTACATGTTATTCTCACATAATAAAAAAATGGGTTCTGCAAAAGGTGCAGTCTTGTTAGCAGAAATGTTATACAAGAAAGAAAAAATTTAGTATTAAATTCTATAAATTTTTCAATAATATCTTTATTAGAGGTAATAGATTCTAAAATGCCGGTGAAATAAATGGCTAAAATAGATGATCTTGATTTGAAAATTTTATCAGAATTAAGCAATGATGCATCAATATCAGTTCCAAAATTATCAGAAAAAATCAATATCAATTCATCAGTAGTGTATAGTAGAATAAAACGACTTTTGAAACAGAAATTAATTCAGAGATATACAATAGATGTTAATGACAAAGAATTAGGTTATTCAGTAAAATCAGTTACTGGAATCAATATGGATTCTAAAAGACGAGATGCAATAATTGATAATTTATTTGAGATTGATGGGGTAAGAGAAATTTCAGAAGTTACTGGAAGATTTGACATTATGGTTACAATGTACGCAAAATCATTAAACGATATGCATAAGGTTGTTTCAGAGAAAATTGGTAAAATTGAGGGAATTTTGGGTTCTGAGAGCTTCATAGAGATGAAAAGAAGGACAAAACCTATGCCTTACATGCCAGAGTAAACGCGTGATATTTATTTTTCTGGAAATGTGATGGATTAGATGCAAGAAACAACTACCAAAGTTAAAATAAAAACATACTATGAATTAACAAAACCAAAAATTTGGTATTTGTTAGTTTTCACCGCATTTGGTACTGCCATCACAGCATCAAATATCTACAACATTGAGATCTCAATTGCAACTTGGGCTTTGATGCTTTTTGGAGTAGCAGCAGGTTCTGCATCAGCAAACACTTTGACAAATTATCATGATAGAGATATTGATGAAATAATGGAAAGAACAAAGGGAAGACCAATTCCAAGTAAAAGAATTTTTCCAGCTGAAAAAGCAAGAGACTTTGGATTAGTTTTGGCAGGCATTTCAATTGCATGTGCATTTGGAATTGCATTTACTACTTCATTTTGGAATGGAATGTGGTGCGGAATATTCATGGTATTTGGTTTAGCAGATAATATTTTGATTTACAGTCATGCATTGAAAAGAAAGAGTCAGCTTAACATCATACTAGGAGGTTTTTCTGGAGGTGCACCTGCAATGATTGGTTATGCTGCAGTAACATTAACTGGATTATGGGACTTTGGATTAATTATGGCGGGACTAGTATTCATTTGGATTCCAATGCACATTTGGGCACTAACGTTACACTTTAGAGAAGATTATCAAAAAGTGAAAGTTCCAATGTTAACTGCAGTATTGTCTGAAAAAACATCAGCAAGAGTAATTGCTGCAACTACAGTAATGATGGTAGTATTCAGCATAGTACCATTCTTTTTGACAACAGATACCGGTGAGCCTGTCATGGGAGACATTTACTTGTACACAGCAATAGCATCAGGCATTTTGATGGTAGTACTTAGTGCATGGGTTGTTTCAAAACCAACCGAAAAAGCATCATGGGTATTATTCAAGTTTTCAAGCCCATATCTTGCAGTATTATTTATTGCATTAATGGTTGATTCGGCATTATAATTATTACCGAATCACTTTTGTAGTCCACAACAATGAAGATACTATGACTTTTGAGCTAGCTTGCAGAGATTATGGATATGATTGCGATTTTGTTGCAAAAGGAGAAGATAGTGGATACGTAATGAGAGAATTTGGAAAACATGTAGACGAAGAACATGGCTTGTGGTATTCAGATGAATCACTAAAACAAATTTTTCAAAACAAGTATAATAAAAAATAAAATTATTCTGGTTTGAGAATTATTTTTCCAACTAATCCTTTTCCGTTCAACATTTTGTTATGAGCATCTACAGCATTTTCAAATGTGTATTCAGAATCAATAATTACCTTAATTTTTCCCTGGCCCATCCAATAAAATCCATCTTCTAGCTCTGCACGAGTTCCCTGTGTTGAACCCAAAATGTTGATTCCTTTGAAAAATATGTGACGTAAATCTGCCGGAGCATCATATCCAGTGGTGGCTCCAGTAGTAACAAGAGTTGCACCATATTTGAGTAAAGTTAGTTCTTTGTTAAAATGGGAACCACCGATATGTTCAAAAATTACATCGATTCCAGGAGCCTCATTTTTCTTTTTTGCCAGTTCTTTTGATATCTTGAAAACTTCTTTGTGCCAGTCTTCCTTTCTATGATCTACTGCATAATCAGCGCCAAGATCCTTTAATTGATCTAGTTTTTCAGGACTTGCAGTTGCAATTACAGTGCAATCATACAATTTTGCAATCTGAATACCAAAAATACCAACACCAGAACTACCTCCCATTACAAGAACAATTTGTCCTGGTTTGATCTTAGCTCTTCCAACCAACATGTGCCAAGACGTCAAAAGTGTCATGGACGCAGCAGCTGCATCTTCATAAGAAATTGAATCTGGAATTTTTAAGACATTGATTTCAGGTAAATGTGCAATTTCACAATACCCACCCCAAAGAGGACCTGTTTGAAATCCCCAGATTGTTCTTTTTTTACAATCATACTCTCTTCCAGAAGTACATCGAGAACAAACACGACAAGACATGTTTCCATGTGAAACAACTCTATCACCAACTTTGATAGTTTTTACATCTTCACCAACTGCAATTACTTCACCAGCTGCATCAGTACCAGAAATATGTGGTAAAGGTACTGCAAGAGGTTTGCCTCGCATTCCCCATATGTCATCATAGTTTAATGCAGCAGCTTTGACACGAAATAAAACTTCGTTTGATTTTGGAATTGGATCTGGAACTTCTTTTAGTTGTAAGATAGATTTAAAATCATTATTTTCTGCAAATTTTTCATAGACTAAGGCTTTCATCTTGTTAATAATTGTCTAAAGAGATTTTATCAAGTTTTGGAATTTTTGCTATTTCAAATCCTTCTTTTCTCTTATCAAGTGGTCTAGTTGCATCAATTCCAAGTTTGGCAGTTTTGAGTTTTTTCTGATCACTAGATGGATCCAAACTGGAACCACGTACATTTTTTATTAACACTATATCTTTGTCAGCCTGAAATCGTGTTGCCATAGCATACTCAACCTGCTCAGAATTTGAAGGCTCAATATCATCATCCACAACAGTTACCATTTTCAGAGAACGATGAGATGCAAAAATTTCATTAATTATTTTCTTTACATTAGTTGAAGGTTTTTTTGAAATTTGTGCTACAGCATGAAGCCAATGTGATCCACCATTAGAAAGTATCACCTGATTAGTTGAAGGGAATTTTTTCTTTATTATTCCATTAAGTTTTGACTCTATTGGCATTCCCATTAACAAATGATGTTCACCATATCCAGAGAGAATATCGTGGAAAATTGGATTATTTCTATAGTACATTTTTTCTAGTTCGAAGAGTGGTTGTTCTCGAGGATGATCATATGTACGTAGCATTTCAACCATCCATTCTTTATCAGTTTTATCTTGAAGAATTTTACCTTCCATGACAATTTCTGTTCCAGAAGGAACGTGCATTCCAGAATATTGACATTTTGTTAATGTCAATTTATTTCCCAATAAGGAATTAGCTATATGTAATTCATCTTTCCCCCAATCAGCTTGATAAGCACCAGAAATAGATATTGCAGGATGAACACCAACAGTAATTGCAACTTTGAGATCCTCACCGTGTTCCTTTGCATTCATAAAATTTCGATGAGTATGACGTCCTTCTACCATTCTAATTGAGAAATGTGTTTTGTCAACAGGCATTAATCTATGAAATGCAGAATTTTGTGTTTTGAATTCATGGTTTTGTGAATAAACAATAGCAGATGTAATGAATGGTCCAGATTCTTTTTCAAAATGTGTAACAATAGGAAGTTCAGAAAGATTTTTTGATGAATTTTCAAAAAACTTGCCATTTGGATTAGTTTTTGGTTTTTTGGCTTTTTTGATTGAGGAATAAATGGATTCATGAATTTTATTTTCTGTTGAATTTACTGCTAAGGCAAATCGCTTTCGTGTACCAACTAGATTGCTAACTAAGTTGAAGTTATTTTGTTTAATATTTTCAAAGAGTAAAGCAGAAGTGCCATCTGCTTTTGCAGTTATTCCAGCAATCTCAAATTTTGTTGAGACCTTTTTTTTCACAATTTTGATTTCTTTAGATTTTTTTAATTTTGATATGTATTCACGCAAGTCTGAAGTCATTGTGTAATTTCTCCCATAATTTCATGCATTAATTGCTTTGTGGTTTCATTACCCAATGGTTTTTCAAAATTTCCTGTCACAATACATATTCCTTTTAGAAAAGAGGATATTTTTTCAGACAATAATTTAAGAAAAAGATCTTCTGATTTGGCGGGAATGAGTACAGATGTAGAAGGAACAGGTCCAGAGCCAATAGACATTAGCATAGGACCAATTTTTAATGAATTCTCAGAAATAGCAATAATCATACCATTTTCAAAGTTTAGCATATTCACTAGGAAAGTACGATTTTCGTACACAATTGTCTTTGTATTACAACCAGAATCCACAAAAAGGTTTTTTCAATTATGCCTTTATTGCTATCGGTTCAGACTTTGCTTCAAATGCTTCTTTGACTAGATCTCTTGCCTTTTTGATAGTTATGCGCTCTTCAGATTTTCTGAGTTCTTCAATGGTCTTTGTTTTTGTCCATCCTTCAGAGACTGCAGTTTCTAATGTTGTTTTTACAAAATCAGATGATGATGCTGCAACTTCAACAGGAGCCTCAACTGGTGCATTCTTTGCTTCAAATGCTTCTTTTGTTAATTCTCTTGCTTTTTTGATGGTCATGCGCTCTTCAGATTTTCTGAGTTCTTCAATGGTCTTTGTTTTTGTCCATCCTT
>CALBOT010000116.1 GCA_937896695.1 uncultured Candidatus Nitrosopelagicus sp.
GAATGAATAAAAATAGATTTATTACTAGTACAAGTGATATTTTACTCATGTTAGTGAACATATTTTTAATATAGTTTTAATATATTTTTATTCAAGTAATATAAATACATTAAGGTAATCTGTAATATGAATTAACAACTAAACTACTTAATAATAATTTCACCAATCATCCCCATATCCTTATGAGAAATATTGTTTTTTTTATCTATTACTCGACAACCTAAGTCCTTAAAATATCCAGTTTTAATAGGCACAAACCACCACTCTATTTGTTGATTAGGCCATATTTCTACTTCGTGAATATTGCCTTTAATTTCTGCTATTTTTAATTTATCAAAAACAATCTGTATTTTTCTTGTAAAAATTTAGTTAAATCACTTAGTCTAGATTTTCCTTTCTTTACAAAAACATAGTCTTCTGCTGGCTCGGAAAATGGAAACGTTTTGATACATTTCTGTTCTTCAAAGACGACAATTCCTAATTCAGTAAGTATGACTGATAACATAATACCATACCAATCTAACCCTCATTAAAAAATCTACATATCCTAAACCAACTGTTATAAGCCAATTCCAATAATCTTCTTCAGATGGACTCCATTCTGGAAACCACTCTTGGTTCGTTAACACTAAAACGCCCTACTGTTTTAGCATCTGGAATTCTTGGTATATCTTTGGATGTTTTTAATAGATTACATGACGCCGGAGCTGGTGCCGTTGTTACAAAATCTTTGAGTAAAGAACCTTGGGAAGGATATCCAAATCCGACTATTTTTAGTGTAAAAGGTGGAGGATGGATTAATGCAGTTGGATTATCAAATCCTGGTGCAGAAAATTTTGCAAAAATGATTGAACCAAACAATGACGTTCCTATAGTTGTAAGTCTAGTTGGCTCTATTGAAGATGATTTTGAATACATGATAAAAAAATTTGAAAATTGTAAGGTTGCAGCATATGAGCTAAATCTTTCTTGTCCTCATGTAGCCAAAGTTGGACTTGAAGTAGGTGATGATATTGAACTTGTCTCGAAAATTATTAAAAAAGTTAAATCTATTACAAATTCGCCCATTGTTGCTAAAGTGGGTCTGGGAAAATCTGATTATCTTGCTACTGTTGATGCTGCCGTATCTGCAGGTGTTGATGCAATAACTGCAATTAATACAGTTCGAGCAATGGCAATAGATGTTGAAACACAAATGCCAATTCTAAGTAATAAGATTGGTGGATTATCTGGAACTCCAATCAAACCTATTGCACTTAGATGTGTTTATGAAATTGCATCAAAGTTTGACATACCAATAATGGGATGTGGTGGAATATCTACTTGGGAAGATGCAGTTGAATTTATTTTGGCAGGTTCATCAGCTGTGCAATTTGGAAGTGTTATGGGTGATAATTGGGTTGAAACATTTGGAGAAATTAATTCTGGTATTCAAAAATATATGGAAAGAAAGGGATATGCAACAATAGGTGAAATGATTGGAAAAGCAAAGAGACAATAATCATCCGCACATTTGTGTAATTGAAAAAATCGTTGATGAAACACCTACTGTGAGAACTTTATATTTTAAAGATTCAGTGCTTGCAAATGTTTTGCCGGGTCAATTTGCAATGATTTGGGTTCCTGGTATAAACGAACTTCCAATGAGTGTAATGGTCTCTGATGTTACTGATCAAGCTGCATTAACGGTTAGAAAACGTGGTGAATCTTCCACTGCATTATACAATCTTTCTGTCGGTCAACAAATTGGTGTTCGTGGTCCGTATGGTAATTCATTTAAAATTAAAAATGGGAAAATTCTTTTAATTGGAGGTGGAACTGGTTTAGTTCCTTTGATGCGATTAATAAAATTCGCAAATCCCTCGAACCATATCACTGTCTTGATGGGCTCACAAACTAAAAATGAAGTATTTTTTGAAGAAACGGCAAAAAAATTACTGGAAAAAAATTCTCATGATATAGTTCCTGTTACTGAAGATGGAAGCTATGGAGAAAAAGGATATGTCACTGATGTCTTGGAAAAACTTCTAGAAAAAAATACATATGATGGAATTTATACATGCGGTCCTGAAATGATGATGTACAAAACTGTCCAGATGGCTAATAAAAAAGGGATTTTTGTCCAGGCAAGTTTAGAACGAATGATGAAATGTGGTATAGGTATATGTGGAAGCTGTTGTGTAAATGATGATCTTGCATGTCGTGATGGAACTGTGTTTGATGGCGCTCATCTATCGCAAAAATCCGAATTTGGTCACTCTCATAGAACAAAATCTGGAATTTTAGAAGAAATATGATAATAGAATTCAAGCAAGGTTTAAAATAAATGATTTTTCAAGCTGAATAGGTAAGAAATGGCGACTCCAAAGATAGTTCTCACTGCAGATAGAACTTTAATGTCGCCATATCGTGGTATTTCTCTTGCAACCTTCTTTGGTTGTGCACCTGCAATTGATCCTCATCGTGACAAAAACAGTTTTTGGTATAAAATATTGAAAAATCAAGTTACTCCAAAAGTATTATTTGATTTCATTTGTAACTGGTCTCCTGACATTAACGGTGTAGCAAAATTTGCTCCATATGGATTACGAAAAGTTGAGGCTGGATTGTTACGTGATGGATATGCAAGAAAAGATGTGGTAGTTGCACATCCAAATCATATTGAAAAATTCATTGGTCCTGAAACTGAAGTAGTTGGAACATATGAGATGGATCCTCTTGGAATGGGTCCTGTAACAATGACTTTCACATTTGGCCGAAAACAGACTTCTTATGATGAATACTACAATGCCGAATTACATAGACGAATTAATGCAGCCAAGAAAAAGAATGGAAGTCATGCTAAAGTTATAGCTGGTGCATCTGGTACTTGGCAATACAATTATGCACCAGAAAAAATTGAAGAATATGGATTATATGCAATTTTAGAAGGAGAAATGGGTGGAATTGCTCCTGAAATTGATGGACATGCTGGTAGATTTTTTGATTATTTAATTGATGGACAATTTGAAAACATGGATCCATTTAGAAAAAGAAAAGATTTCAAAGTTGACATTAAAGAATTCAAACGTGGTGATAAAACACACCATGGACGATTTGTAAACTTCTGGGATAGACCTGAACTAGATGAAATTCCAGAAATTGTAGAACCAAGTATGCATGGAATGGTTGAAGTAATGCGTGGTTGTGGTCGTGGTTGTAAATTCTGTGATGTGACACTACGTTCTTTGCGATATTATTCTCCTGAAAAAGTACAACGAGAAATTGAAGTTAATATTAAAAAAACAGGATTAGATAGAGCATGGCTTCATAGTGATGATATTTTTGTTTATGGAATGGATATACGAACTGCAAAAAATATGGAACCAAATCGTGATGCATTAGAAGATTTGTTTAAAGCAGTAATGGCTACTGGTATCAAACACACAAATCCAACTCATGGAACTCTCTCTGGTGCAATTGCAGATGAAAGATTAGTTCCAAACCTCTCAAAAATAATTAATGCTGGTCCTGATAATCTAACTGGAATTCAATGTGGATTTGAAACTGGTAGTACAAGATTAATTGAAAAATATGCTGATAGAAAACTTGCACCATACAGTCCTGATGAATGGCATTGGGTTGTAAAAGAAGGTGTAAAGACTCTTAATGAGAATTATTGGATTCCAGCATTTACTTTGATTATGGGTCTAGATAATGATGAACAACCAGAAGATGGTTGGGAAACTATTAGATTAATCAGTGAATTAGAAAGAGAACAACCTGAAGCAATGTTTACTGCTACACCCTTGACGTTTGTCCCAATCGGATTGTTAGAAAAATCAGAATTTTATGATATGGGTCAAGACAATGATCCGACCCAACTGGGTGTAATGTACAAGACTTGGCAACATAACTTCAAGTATGGTATTCAAAAATTCATGACCAAAACCGGAAAACATGGTAGTGCTGGTAGAATAAAGGCTGCTGCATTCAACGGTCTTGCACGTTCTTTGGGAGGTGTTCCATTAGGTGCTATGGAAAGATATGCACGAAGAAAAGGTAGAGAACATGAGCGTGTAATTGAGAAAATTAAAGCTGAATATTGGTAATTCCCAAATACATAAATTCCTAAATTATGGCGTAATTCTATGGCAACACACGGTTCGCTCACTAAAGCAGGCAAAGTTAGAGGTCAAACCCCTAAAGTAGAAGGAAGAAAGATCGTTGGAACTAATTCAAAATTAAGAAATAAAAGTAATTTTAGAAAAAGATTCGTATTGGCAGAAATTGGCCTTGGTGGAAAAATGCCAGGTCAAAACAAAGCAAGTGCACAAAGAAGAAGACGTCGTTAGACAATAGTTTATTGATTCAAAATCTAAAAATGGTTAAACACAATGGTTATAAAGTACTGGTACCGTACCTTACAGTATGACTGAAGAAATAACTTTGGAAAGTTTAGCTGGCGTTGGTCCAGTGACAACCAGAAAACTAAATGATGCTGGAATTCATAACATTATGGATCTAGTAGTTAGAGGTCCTGTTGAGATATCTGAACTTACAAGTATGGATATTGAAACTGCAGGAAAACTTGTCGAAAAGGCAAGAGAAGGTTTAGTCAATGGTGGACTAATTCAGAAGGATTTTGTTAGTGCAAACGAGTTATACAAAAAGAGACAGTCCATTGGTAAAATTACCACTGCAACTGAAGCTTTGGATACACTATTTGCTGGTGGTATTGAAACTCAAGCATTAACTGAAATCTATGGAGAATTTGGATGTGGTAAAACACAATTCTGTCACACAATGTGTGTACAAGTCCAAAAAACCAAGGAAGAAGGAGGTCTTGAAGGCGGTGTATTGTACATTGATAGTGAAAATACATTTAGACCTGAAAGAATTGTTTCAATTGCACAAGCAAATGGAATGGATCCTGAGAAAGTACTTGACAACATTATTGTTGCAAGAGCATACAATAGTTCTCATCAAATTCTTATCCTTGAAGAAGCTAGTACTTTAATCAAAGAACACAATATCAAATTAGTAGTAGCAGATTCTGCAGTCGGTCTATTTAGATCTGAATATCTCGGAAGAGGTACTCTTGCAACACGTCAACAAAAACTAAACAAATTTGTTCATTTGTTAGTTAGATTGGCTGAAACCTATAATGTTGCTGCAATTGCAACAAACCAAGTAATGTCTTCTCCAGACATGATGTTTGGTGATCCAACAAAACCAGTTGGCGGTAATGTAGTTGCACATACAAGCACATATCGTGTCTACCTAAAGAAATCAGGTAAAAAGAGAATTGCAAGAATGGTCGATAGTCCACATCATCCTGAAATGGATGTTATATTTGCACTAGGCGAGGCCGGTGTAATGGACCCAGAAGAAACTACAAAGAAAAAGAAGACTACAAAGAAATCTGAGCCTAAAGTAGAAGCTCCAGAAACTCCTGATGTTAGCGCAGAAGCAGCAGATTCTGAGCCTGAAGAGAAATCTCCAGAAACTCCTGATGTTAGCGCAGAAGCAGCAGATTCTAAATCATCTGATTCAGAATAGTCTTATTTTCCCTCCTCTTTTCATTTTATCTATGTAATTTCTTACCAAATTTCATACTAGTCTTAAAATAAGGGCAAACAAGTGATTTTTTTAATATGGCAACTAAAAAGACATCTGGTCGTTCACATGGATTTAAGCATAAATCTAGATCTGTAATGACAAAAAAAGGTCCTAGAGGTGTATCTTTCTTACTAAGAGAGTACAATGTTGGCGATAGAGCACTAGTCCAAATTGATTCATCACAACACAAAGGATTACCACATAGACGTTATCACGGAAAAGTGGGACTTGTTACTGAAGTAGGTAGACGACATGTAGTTTTAGATGTAAAATTGGGTGAAAAATCAAAAACTTTAATCACTAGATTAGACCATATCAAACCATTCGGTGTATAAAATGGAAGAAGTAAAAAAGAAACAAGCAGTTTCATTATCTGAAGTAAAAGAATTGTTGAAAAACCAAGATCCTGAAACTATGGATCAAATTCAAAGATGGACCTTTGACTATGTTTCAAAAGTTTCAACATTGGAAGCGAGTTCTGCAAAAAAAATGAAACAGCAATTGGTTAAAGAATGTAATATTACTGAAGAAGAAGCAGTTGAACTAATCAATATTTGTCCACAAACAATGTCTGAATTACGTTCTTTCACATTTGGATGGAAAAAATTAATTCTAACTGAAACTTTAGAAAAAATTCTTAAAATTATCAAGGACAATAGCTAGATACTTAGGTGATTTTTTTGGAAAGGGGAACTACCCAATCACGAAAATATGAAGAATATGCATACGTGTTAGATTTTTCAACACGTGGTAGATCAAAAACAGTTAGAGGGCGAGAAGGTGTAATTGTAACTGCTCTAGGTGAAGAACGTTTAACACTACTTGAAATTCTTGGTTTAGATGAATCAGAATTTGAGATTGGTGAAAAAATTTACATTGGTAAAGAAGGAAGAACAAAGGTTCAGTCTGTATTGGGTAAATTAGATTTTGAAAAAATATCTGATTCTGCTCAAACTGAATTAACCAATGTTGTATCAACCATTGTCAAAAATAATGAAACTCGATTTGTAAATTATATTAATAATGCACAACCATTAACTCCACGTAAGCATTCACTAGAATTAATTCCTGGAATTGGCAAAACATATCTCAAAGTCATCATTGATGAAATTAACAAAAAGAAATTTGAAAATTATGAAGATCTTGAATCTCGTGCAGGAATTAAAGAACCTGTAAATCATCTGTCAAAAAGAATTTTGGAAGAAATTTCTGGTGAAACTCAGTTTAGATTATTTGTCAAAAAATGAGTATTCAAAAAAAATTAGGACAGAATTTTCTTAATTCAAAATCAATTGCAAAATTTATTGTCGATTCTGCAAAAATATCAAAAAATAATATCGTCTATGAAATTGGAATTGGAAAAGGAATTCTTACTCCCTATTTGTGTGAACAATCAAAAAATGTAATTTCTGTTGAAAAAGATCTTAATCTCTATGAGGAATCAAAAGTAAAATTCTCTAAAATTAAAAATCTCAAAATTATTCATGGTGATGGTTTTAAACAAAATGAAAAATTTGATATTTTTGTCTCAAATTTACCATATTCTGAAAGTAAAAAAGCCATACAATGGATGTTAATGGAAAAATTTCAACATGGAATAATAATGGTTCAATATGATTTTGCAAAAACATTACTAGCTCATGATAATGATAGA
>CALBOT010000117.1 GCA_937896695.1 uncultured Candidatus Nitrosopelagicus sp.
TTTGATATTTTATTATTATTATTATTATTGCCTGTATCAATGGGACTATTTCTCAAAGCTAGAAATGGTTGTAAAAATTCTATTTCATTAATGGTGTTAATGTGTGGCAGTATTTTGGTCACACCCGTTTTAGAAATGATTACGAATTTTTATTTTGTATATCCTTACAGATATGTTCCATTAGTGATATTTTTTGCAATTTCAGCATCTAGTCTTTTATCAAAAAAATAATCACGTGTAGAAAATTTTCCAATATACTGTAACTAAATCACCAGGTTCAACAGCACAGCCATTCGTTGTAGCAAAAAATAGAGTGAAGAGTCTTCCTCGTTCATAATCCTCCAACATTAATTTTAAGGCAGATAAGAAACTATCACCTTCTCCTTGTCTCCACGAATCTTTGATTAAGACGTAATTCACCAATTGATTATTTTTTTCCACAGTAATACGATTAGAATGAGAATCCAGATATTGACGAGTTACTACAGAATCAAAATAATTTATTTTTGTAGACTCAACAACACAAACTAAATTTTTTGATGCATCATGAATTTGATATTGTACAGAGACATCATATGAAGAATTATTTGTAGAAATAACCATGTTAGAGTACGTATCAGAATAAGCAATCATAGGTGAAAAAAATAGAACCGAAATAATAGATGGAATAACAATGGTATATTTTTTGTATTTCAATTTATTCATCCTCAAATCTAGCATAATCCTTTGTAATATCTTGTAAAGGAGTTCTTTTTCCACCTACAACTTTAAGATCGACTTGGATTTTTTTATTTTCAACAGTAATTATGTTGTAACTATTTTCAAAGAAGCCTCTCACACGTTTTGAGGAGGTTGTTCCAGCATTTGCAATTAGTAAATTACTAAAATCCCACATCCAAGGTCTGTGTTTATGTCCACATAAAACCAGATTAACTTTGGCATCCAAAGTAGCACGTAAAACATCTCCAGCATCAATAATTGTCAATCTATCAGAACCTGTATCAGGGATTCCTATCAAATGGTGATGCATTGCAAGAATTGTTACTTTGTCTTCATATTTTTTCATGGTTCTTTCAAGCCACAATGTTTGTCTATACCCAACCTCACCTTCATCACGATCAGGTCTAGCAGTACCAAGTGTTACCACTACCACATCATCATTTAGTTCATTAATTGTTTGAAATGGAAAATATTTCTTAAAATGAAGGTATCCGGTATTTCTATAATCATGATTTCCACTAACTGCAATAATTTTTTTAACATTAATTTTTGATATTAGTTCCTTACAACCTTCATATTCTTCCTTAAGACCTTCATTGGTTAAATCACCAGTAATAATAACAGCATCAGGAGATAACGCATTAACTTCATCTATCACCTGATTGAAAATATCATCTCTGAATTGGGCACCAAAATGGACATCAGATAATTGAACTATTTTCATAAAATAATGTACAAACTGATTGATTTAAGAATTTTTAGTTTAGGGTTTTGAATGATCATTTGCTAATCCATTTTTTATTATGTTTAATGCCTCATGGGTTTTTTCAGGTTTTGGTAATTGAATCATGAAAATTTTTTCAGGATGATTTACAGATGCAATAGCAAGCATGGTGTTTTTTGCAAGTGATTCAAAAAATTCAAGATGCTCATTTGCGTTAACTAAAATTTTTTCATTTATTCCGCCATGTGAGAATGTCAAAACCATTTCAACGAAAACGTGACCTAATCCATCTTGTAAAATATTCAGATTAGTATCTACAGATAATGGTTTTCCAGCTACCTTGCTTAGCATATCATCAAATTTTTGTCCTTCAAATCCAATACATGGAACTTTTTTACCTTCAAAATCTTCCACAGACAGATCTTTATGAGAATTTTTCAATAATTCATTTAATTCATTATTTGACAATTCATTTCCTCGATAATTTTGGAATGACGTAATCACCAGCTTTAACTAAGAAAGGCGTGATAAATGCAGTAATTATTGCAATTATACCTATCAATGGGAACAAAAATGCACTAACAACTCCAGCATCAACGCCAACTTTGATAATTACAATTGAGAATTCTCCTCTAGGAGCTGCAAGTGTGAAAGCAGAACGAAGTGATTTTGGTTTTGGTTGTCTAAGCATTATATTTCCTAGTAGATTTCCTCCAAGTTTCATACCTAATGCGACTGCAATTAATGCTATTGCAATAAAAATATAATTTTCCAAATGACTTACATCCATTAGCGCACCAACAGATACAAAGAAAATTGCAACAAACATGTCCTTTATTGGACTGGATAAGATTTTTGAAACTTCTGCAGATTTTGATTCAGCTACCAATACTCCTGCAAGAAATGCACCAATTGCCACAGAGAGACCTACAATATTTGCCAATAATGCATAACCAAAACATACACCTAAGATACTAAGTAATAAAATCTCTCTATTTTCGGTGCTTGCAACCTTATCTACTAATTTTGGAATTGTACGAATTCCAACAGTAAATGTTCCAACTATAAGGACGGATGCAACTACAACAACAGTGATTGCACCTTCAATTGAAACAGTTCCAGCTAATGCAATTGATTCTAATGACGCGATTAAAATTACAGCAATTACATCTTCAACAATCAGTATACCTAATACCAAAATAGAAGACTCTTTTTTGATCTTCCCCGCTTCTTCTAAAACTTTTACAATTATTGCTGTACTACTGATTGATAATGCAGCTGATATGAATAATGCATCCATAAATCCCAATCCAAGTAAAGTAGATGCATAAAATACCGCAATCAAAGTAAGGAATAGACCAAGGGTTCCTACCAGAATTGCAACTTTACCAATAGAACGTATTTTTGCAAATGGGAATTCGATTCCAATTACAAATAATAATAAAATAACACCAATTTCTGCAAAAACATTCAGTGCAGCAATATCGGAAAGAATTCCAACCGAATCACTATGATCAACAGTTCCACTTTCAGGAAGAAACGATGTCCATAGAGGAGATAGTGGGCCAATTAACATTCCTGCAAATAGATAGCCAATAATCAATGGTTGTCTGATTTTAAAAAATGCAAGTGTGACAATTCCTGCAAGAATCATTATCACTGCCAAATCAGTTACAAACGTATCATGAGGCATCTGTAGAGGATTTATTTTATCCACTAGACTCCAAATTCCTCCTTCAATGGAGCTTTGCCTATCTCCACCATCGGGTTGAAGGAAAAAATTATTCTGCATGTATGTTGTGTTCTATTAGTTAATTTAAAACGATTCTCAGGATACGGCTTTATTTTAAGAAATTTTTTACTATAATATCTGGGATGATGATCAGAGTGTCTGATTAATGAAGAAATAAGCTCTGGGGTATCTGACCAGAAATGGTTATTTTAACAGAACCTTCGTTATATATCGTACCGTACTATACGGTATATATGATACAATGTGAATATTGTGACAAAGGCTTTACTGAAAGTCAAAACGGATTAGCTGAGAAAACATTTCATCAGTTATTACACGACCCAGAGATTATCAACAAATAATCCCTCTCGTTTTTCTTTTTTCATACCCCACTTTTTAAACTAGGAATGTAACTTTAGATTGCATGGGAGAAAGAAAAAAATCAAAAAAACAATCTGTCAAAAGAAGTAGAGAACCAAATTCATCACAGTTATTCAATAAAGTAAACACAGTTTCAGAATCAACAAAAACATTATCAAGAGAAATTAAAGGAATGGCCAAGATTTTCAAAGAAAATCAGAAAGTCTTAGTTTCAATGAGCGATATGATGCAGTCACTGAATTTAGCAATGTCCCAGATGCAAAAACAAGCAAAACAAATGGACATAATTGAAGAAGACACACAGAGATTGTTTGCAAGATTAAATCAAGTAAAAGTACATGAGAAGTTTATAACAAAATTGAATAGACAGACAGAAGAACTTGACAAAAAAATTGCCAAGATGAATGAGAATCAGAAAACAGGTCCAAAGACAAGTGAGATAATGAAATCAATCTCAGAGAGCAAGGCATCAATTCAAAATAATTCAAAAATGATCATGAAGATTGCAAATAGAGTAGATGAGGTAAAAGAGAAAATAGACGAAGTTCCAACAAAGACAGAAGGAAATCTCACATCACAGATTGAAGAGCTTAGAGAGAATATTAAATCAATTACTAAGAGAACAGGAGATATTGGAAAAGATATGTCTAATCTAAAAAATGAAATTGGAGGAATAGTTTCAAACCCAAAAATTTCTTCATTAATAGGAGATGGAATGAAGACATTCAAATCCGAAATTGAAGAGAAGATATCAAATATTTCAAATATGATTGACCGTTCAGACCAAATTGCCTCAGAATTCCATCAAAAAACAGACAAAGTTATGCGTGAAATACAAGGGGTAAAAGGAGTCACAAACAAGGCATCAGATGATAGCTCAAAAGAAGTAATGGCTATTTTAAAACTCAATGAATATCAATCAAGTATCAGAATGCAAGCAGAATCAAAATATGGAGACATTAAAGATGTGGAAAAAATGGCATTACAGACAACGGAACTAATTAATTTATTTGATAAACTTTCAATTGAAACAGATGATAAAATTCCATTACCACATGAAGTTAGACAATGGGCAGTTGGTAAAATTTTTGATTGTGCAGATAAATGGGAATTACGATTCTCAGAAGTACTAAATGTAATGGCAGAAAACATGGGGAAAAAATTACTAAAAGAATCAATAAGAATTGCTCAAGTTAGAGACATTTTTGGAATTCGTGCAGTTGATGAAATTAGAAATGAATTGAATATTTCTTAGACATCTTTTGAGACATCGTATTCTTGCATTTTTTGTTTCTTCTTATTTAGAACAGCAAATATTCCTAAGATTGCTGCAATCCAGATTGAACTGAATATTATATTTGAGAAGCTGACATACATGTAAGGAATAGCATCAGCAAGATTTGTTTGTATGGTCATAGCACGACCATTAATATCCAACATTCCAGTATGATATGCAGCACTATCAGTTGGTA
>CALBOT010000118.1 GCA_937896695.1 uncultured Candidatus Nitrosopelagicus sp.
GGTTGTGGTTCAGGTTGTGGTTCAGGTTGTGGTTCAGGTTGTGGTTCAGGTTGTGGTCTTTTAATTTCCGACAAGGATGGAACATCAATGTCAGTAGATTCAAAAACATTCTCAAGAAAAGTTTGTTTGTTGAATTTTACAATATCATCATACTCTTGTCCTACACCAACATAGATAATTGGAGAAGATGTAACTTTTACAATTGATAATGCTGCACCGCCTCTAGCATCAGCATCACTTTTTGTTAAAATTGAACAGTCAAATTTTACATGATTATGAAATTCGCGTGCTTGATTAACAGTGTCGTTTCCTGCCAATGAATCGCCAACAAATATTTTCATATCAGGATTTACAACTTTGGTAATCTTTGCAATTTGTTCCATCAAATTAGAACTAGTCTGCATTCGTCCTGCAGTATCAACCAAAACACAATCTACTTTATGAGATTTTGCGTAAAGAACAGCATCTTTTGCGACAGCTGCAGGGTCTGAACCATAATTTTGTGCAATGATTTTGAGATTCAATCTGTTTGTATGTTCACGTAGTTGTTCAATTGCACCTGCACGATAAGTGTCAGCAGCTGCAATAACTACAGAAAATTTCTCATTTTTTAGCATGTTTGCAACTTTAGCTAATGATGTTGTTTTCCCTGTACCATTAATTCCAACAAATACTATGATAAATGGCTCATTGGATGATTTTTTTTCATTTATTCTATCTTTCAAGTCAATTTGACCCGCATTATCAAAAGTTTCACTAATGAACTCAATCAAGCTTTGTTTGACAAAATTTTGTATGTTTTTCTTTTCAACACGGGAACCAATTATTTTTTCTTTGAGACTGTCTTTTATAGAATCAATTACTTCTGTTGCCACATCAGATTCAAGTAGATTGATCTCTAATTCGAATAGAACATCTTCAATATCTTTTTCATTAAGATCTTTTTCGCTAAATCCAGTGGATACATTAGAAAATGCTTTTTTTAGATTATCAAACATATTATTGTGATTTAGGTTGTTGCATGATTTGTTGCATCTGTTGCTTTCCTTGTTCTAAATTTGCTGCAATCTGTTGTCTTTGAGAATTTGTTTCTTGTAATGCAACTTCTAATTCTTTAATTTTCGATTCTAAATAACTTAGAGCAGAATCATGATCTTTTTCTATTGCAACACCTGCACCAACATTAACTACAATTTTTTCATTTGGAATATGTTTTGTTTTGATAAAAGTGCCCATTCCAACTGGAACTAAACTTTCAGAATCAGGATTTGCTTTAATCTCCTGAATAGATTTTATTGCAGAATCAGCATCACGGAGTATATTTTTTATGGAATTTTCTTTTTGTGATAATTCAGCGTACATGTTTTCAAGCATTTGCATCTGTTGTAACATTTGTTGGGCTTGTTCTTCACTCATAACTTTGAAGCATGTTTACTGTATAAAAATTAGAGTTTTTAGAAATAAAAGAAAAAAGAAAAGAGAATTACTTTGCTTTTGAGAATCGATCGTTTACCTCATCCCAGTTGATGACATTCCACCAAGCAGCTATGTAATCAGGTCTTTTGTTTTGATACTTGAGATAGTATGCATGTTCCCAAACATCTAATCCTAATAGTGGAACTAAACCCTCAGTTCTAGGACTAGTTTGGTTTGGCATTGCCTTGTATTCGACTTTGCCAGAAGTTGGGTTGTATACAAGCCAACCCCATCCGCTTCCTTGAATTGGAGCTGTTTTACTAGAGAATAGTTCTTTAAACTCTGCAAAAGATCCAAAGGAATCATTTATGGCGTCAGCAATTGCACCAGTTGGTTCACCACCACCGTTTTGTTTCATACTGTTCCAAAACAGTTTATGGTTATCGTATCCTCCACCATTAAAGTTAATGGCACCCTTAACATCTTCAGGGACTTGATTGATGTTTGACAAAATTTCTTCTATGTCCTTTTCTTGTAATTCAGGACTTAGTTTTTCCAATGCACCATTCATACCATCAGTGTATTTTTGATGATGTTTTGAATGATGAATTTCCATTGTTTGTGCATCAATATGAGGCTCTAGTGCATCATATGCATAAGGCATCTCAGGAAGTGTGTATTTTCCCATATTGATGTATAATATGGAAGTAATTTATTGTTTTTCTAAAGGAATTATTACTAATTAGAAACTACAATACATATGAGAAATTTTTTATTTTTTACACTACTAGTAGGAGGACTGTTTTCTTTTGTAATTGTAAATTTTATCACTTTAGATGAAAATTATGAATTGTTTTTAGATAATAGCGGACCATACATTGGTGCAGAATTTCCAAAACAGATGGGTTTTACTGGAAAGGGTATAAAAATTGGAGTGATTGATACAGGGATTAACATAAGTCACCCAGATTTTTTTAATCATAAAGAGACATCAAGGTTTTTGAAAGGATATGATTTTGTAGATAATGATACAATACCACAAGATACAAACGGACATGGTACACAAGTTACCGGAATAATTGCATCAGATGGTCAACTAAAAGGAATAGCACCTATGGCTGAAATTTTTTCATATAGAGTTTCATCGGATGGAGAATCAGTTCCATCAAATTTGATAATTAAAGCTATCAATCAGGCAGTAGAAGATAGAGTCGATATCATCAACATTAGCTTAGGAGTGAACATGACACATAACAAAATTGACGAAGCAGTAAACAATGCAATTAGTCAAGGAATTGTAGTCGTAGCAGCTGCAGGAAATAGCGGTCCTGATAAAAGTACCATTGGAAGTCCAGCAAAAAATCCCAATGCGATTACCGTAGGAGCTACTTACAATAATCGTGATTCAAGCATGGTTTCAACGTTACAAGTTGAGGAAACGCAATTCCAAGTATTGCCAATGCTAGGAACAGATACAATTTCAGATCCGATATCAACTGAAATTGTATTTGGCAAGTATAGTAGAGAGAATGATTTTGATGGATTAGATGTCAGAGGTAAGATAGTACTAGCAGAAAGAGGTGGGGAATCACCAGATGAAATTGTTTTTTTCTCAGATAAAGAAATTTTTGCATCAAAGAATGGTGCAAAAGGATTAATCGTTTACAATAATCAGCCTGGAATTTTTTTTGGAGAATTAATTCATGAATATGTAAGTGAAGGTTACTACCCAACAATACCTACAGTTTCAATGACAAGAGAAGAGGGATTAGAATTGAAAAAAATTCTTGAAAGTGAAACATCAGGAACACTTAACGTGTTTAATCATCCAGATTTTCTTGCAACATTTAGTTCAAGAGGACCAGTTTCCCCATTTTATCAAAAACCTGATTTGGTTGCACCAGGAGTTTTTGTAAATACAACTTCATTGAAGAATTTCTATAACATTACAAGTGGAACAAGTTATGCTGCACCACATGTTTCAGGTGCAATTGCATTATTACTAGAAAAGAATCCAGATTTTACACCTCATGAAATTAAATCAATACTAGTTACAACTTCAGATATCATCACAGATGAGTACAAAAAAGAATTTGAATTTGATGCCGGAGGAGCAGGAAGAATTGATTTGAAAAAAGCATTTGAAGCAGAATTGATATTTGAGCCACCAAAGTTAATTTTCAATCTATCTGAACATAAAACATCAGAAAAAAACAAAATTAAGATTAATTCATTAAAAGGAGATATCAATATTCAAAAAGTAGAATTTTCAGATATAGAAAATATTGAATTTGATTACGAGGTAAAAGATTCAATGTTATACATAACTTCAAAATTAATTGAAAATGAACTTGGTAATTTTGAAGCTAGAGCATTCATTACCAACAATGACATAATGTACCAGATTCCAATAATTGTTCGAGTAAGTGAAGCATCAATAATTATTGTAGAATCAGAAAATGAATTAACGTTTCAAGTAAAACGACCATTAGATTGGGAGTATGCAAAAATAACAGTTACCAATGATAAAACATTTGAAGAACGTAGTATTTCCATAACACCAAAAAAAATTGAGAGTTTGAAACTTTATGATCCAGGCACATATTGGATTGAAGCAAATGTGAAAAATACGGAAGATACGTTTGATGTGTATGAATTTTATGAAATCAAAAAAGATTTGAGTAAACAAAAACCAATTGTAGAAAATTCAGAATTACCAGAAAGAGCATTGATAATTTTAGGAATAATTTTCAGTTTAGTCGTAATTTTTGGACTAAAACTTAGAAAGAATTACTGAATTTGAGGTCCAGCACTTTTAATTTCTGGGGAAACATCTTTGAATTTTGTAAAGTTTTCACCAAACATTTGTGCTAGTTTCTTTGCAGACAAATCGTATGAATCCTTGTCAATCCATGTGTTTTTTGGGTCTAACACATCAGAAGGCACACCTGGACATTCAGTAGGAACATCAAGATTAAAGGTATCATCATGTCTGAATTTTATCAAGTCGAATTTTCCAGTCAAGGCAGCAGTTACCATTGCGCGACTATACTTTATGCTGATTCTTTTTCCAACTCCATATGGACCACCAGACCAGCCAGTGTTGATTAGATAAACAACAGTGTTGTGTTCAAATATTTTTTCACCTAACATTTTTGCATATACAGATGCAGGACGAGGCATAAATGGAGAACCGAAGCATGCAGAGAATGTTGCTTTTGGTTCTTTAATTCCACGTTCAGTACCAGCAAGTTTGCTTGTATAACCTGACATGAAATGAAACATTGCACCTTCTTTTGTTAATTTTGAAACAGGTGGAAGTACACCTAATGCATCTGCTGTTAAAAATATTATAACTTTTGGATGACCTCCAACACTTGGGATTACAGCTCCTGGAATGTAATCTAGAGGATAAGCTGCACGAGTATTTTCAGTTAAACTTCCATCATCAAAGTCTGGCTTCAAAGTATCTTTGTTTACAACAACATTTTCAAGAACTGCTCCAGATTTTATGGCATTCCAAATTTGTGGTTCAGCATCCTCGTTAAGGTTGATACATTTTGCGTAACAACCACCTTCAAAGTTAAAAACACCATTTTGAGACCAACCATGTTCGTCATCACCAATTAACATACGTTCAGGATCTGCAGACAAACTTGTTTTTCCAGTACCAGACAAACCAAAGAATAATGCAGTATCGCCACCCTTGCCAATATTTGCAGAACAGTGCATTGGAAAAACATCTTTCTTTGGCATGAGATAATTCATTACAGCGAACATAGACTTTTTCATTTCACCTGCATAATTGGTTCCACCAATCAATACAATTTTCTTTGATAGATTAATCAAAATGAAAATATTTGTTCTAGTTCCATCAATTTCAGGAATTGTTTCAAAGTCATTCAAACATACAATTGTGAAATCTGGGTCGTGAGAGTCTAACTCTTCTTTTGATGGTCTTACAAACAATTGTCTACAGAAAAGATTTTGCCATGCATGATCATTAATTACACGAATTGCCAATCGATTTTCTTTGTCAGCACCTACAAATCCATCAAAAACATAAAGATCTTTACCTTCAGCATGTTTTTTCATTTTTTCAAATACAGAATTGAATTTTTCAGTTGGGAATTGTCTATTTACATCACCCCAATCAATAGTTTCATGTGTTTCATCATCATAGATTATGTAACGGTCTTGAGGAGAACGACCTGTATATTTTCCAGTTTTTACAGATAATGAGCCAGTAGAAGTCAACATACCTTCATTTGTTTCAATTGATTGTTCAACGAGTTTTTCAACAGGTAAATTTCTATGAATAGATTGAGGTGTAATTCCAAATGCCACCAGTTGATCATGTACTTTTGAATTTGTGTTAGACATGTCAAAAATTCTCCTCAATACTATGTTTTGTCAAGGTTTTTTGGGAAAAATTGAATATTATTATCTCTTTCTCAGATCCATCAATCTGAGACTTAGATACGTATTTATGTTAAATTTCAAGGTTTAACTCTATGCCAATCAATAAAGAAAAACTCCAAGCAAGGGAAGAAGCTAGAGTAAGTAGACCAGAATTCATTCGTCCAGAGAGCTGGAGATATGTTAGATTGGAAAGTGGTTGGAGAAAACCAAAAGGAATGGATAATCACCAAAGAAAACAAAAAAGCCGTGGTCGTCCAGGATTAGTTAAAGTTGGATACGGTACACCAAAAATCGCATACGGATTACATCCATCAGGTTATACAGATAATTTAGTACATAATGCAAAAGATTTAGAAAATCTCAATCCAAAAGAAGATGGAATTAGATTTGGTCATAGTGTAGGAGCAAAGAAGAGAAGAGAAATTATGAAAATTGCATTAGAAAGAAAATTTAAAGTGTTTAACGCAAGAGTGAGTCAAAATGCCAGTTAATCTTAAAGCAAAAAAGAGACTCGTCTCAAGAATTGTAGGCGTTGGAGTAAATCGTGTTAGATTAGATAATGATCACTTGGATGATGTTGCAGATGCAATTACAAGAGACGATATTAGAAGTTTAATCACTGCAAATACAATTACAATCAAATCTTTTACAGGCACATCTCATGGAAGAGCACAAGCAAAAAGAATTCAGAAAGGAAAAAGAGGTACCAAACAAGGTTCTAAGAAAGGAAGAAAAGGTGCACGAGTTGGTAAAAAAACAGTATATGTTAACAAAGTTCGTTCTTTGAGATATCTTCTCAAAGTATCAAAAGATAGAAAAGAGATTACAAACGAATCATTCAAATCAATTTATAAAAAAATTGGTGGTAACACAATAAGAAATAAAGCACATTTGAGAACTGTCATTGCAGAAGCGATTACTGCACAAAAATCTTAGAAACGAAATAAATTTTTTTCAAAATTAGATATTTTGTTATTGTTAATTTTTAATCCTTCTTTTGATAACATGTGTTTTTTTCTTTCAGAACCATACGCATACCCGCCTACAGTTCCGTCAGATTTTACAACACGATGACATGGGACGATAACAGGAAATGGATTTTTTTTCATTATTTGTCCTACAACTCTTTGTCCATTTTTTAGATTGATTGCTTTTGCAAGTTCACCATACGTAGTTACATGACCCGGAGGAACCTCCAACAATTTGCGG
>CALBOT010000119.1 GCA_937896695.1 uncultured Candidatus Nitrosopelagicus sp.
CAAGTTGCATATGCAATTGGAGTTGCAGAACCAGTTTCTTTAATGGTAAATACATTTGGTACAAATAAAATTTCAGAAGAAAAAATTGAAGAATTAGTGAATAATAATTTCGATATGAGACCAGCAGGGATTGTATCACAACTTGATTTGAAAAGACCAATTTACAAAAAAACTGCAGCATATGGTCATTTTGGTAGAAATGAGCCAGAATTTAACTGGGAAAAAACAGACAAAGCTCAAAAATTAAAAGAAGAATCAGGTATTTAGTAAACTAATTTTTTCAAATTTGAAATTACATAAATTTTGTAATTTTTTGTGATTTCCAACATAATTACCAACTAGTATGTTAAGATCTTCAACACCATATTCAAAATTAATATCAGTTAATGCTTTTTTATATGCCAACTCAATATTCATTTTTTGAATTTTTACTTTAGAATGTATGGATTTTGTTATTAATTTTTGAAATGTTATTTCTCGTGGTCCCACTAAATCAATTATTTTATTGGAAAATTTTGAGGAATTCAAACCAACCTTAATGCACTTACAAACATCATCAATAGAAATAGGCTGAAGAAGAAATTTACCAGATCCAGGAATAATAACATGTTTTTTTAGTATTTGTTTTGAGATATTTTTTGTAAGATAATCATCATTGCCTATTATGTAAGAAGGTCGAAATATCGTATATCGTAAACCAGATTTTTTTATTAATTGTTCAGCATTAAATTTAGAAATAAAGTAAGATGAGCGTGAATTTTTAGAAACACCAAGACCACTGAAATAGAAAATATTTTTTATGTTATTTTTTTTACAAAGATTTATCACAGTTTTTGTTAACTCAACATTTACTTTTACAAATGAATCCTGATCAACAGACTCAGAACCAATCCCTGCAAGATGAATGAAATGTGATGTATTTTTTAATGATGGAAATTTATTATTTTTAAAATTTTGGCGAGAAATGGAAATTGTGGGAATTCCATTTTTAGAAAGAAATTTTTTTAGATTTTTGCCCACAAAACCTCTTGCTCCAGATATAACTACACGATCAGTATGTTCTTCGTTCATAATAAAATGATAAAATATTTTATTTTAAAGATATCCAGAGAACACATGACAACAAAAATTCATGTCAAATTTAGTAAAAATGCACAAGAATGTAGAGAAATTTTAGGAGTTACCAAAGATTCCAGTCATAAAGAGATTAAACAAGCGTATAGAAAATTATCTCTAAAATACCATCCAGATAAAAATCAAGAAAAGAATTCTGGAAAAAAATTTAAAGAAATTACTGAAGCTTATCAATATCTAAAATCTCATCGAAAAAATGAATCAAAGAAAGGTGAACAAGTTTCAGGTGAAGATTATCAAAATTTTTGGAAGTCTCAAGGAGAAAAAATGGGAGACAAAATGAAATTTAGTTTTGAGGAATTAAGACGTGAAAATCAACAATTCGGAGGAGATTTCAATCAAGAGACACATAATAGAGAAAAACCAATATCACAAAAAACAACACATTTGTTGCTTTATGGCGGACTAGGCGTTGTTGCATTATGGATTATTCTCAACGAAATTCTTCAGGTTTAACAAAAGTTATTACATAAAAAATTAAAAATTTTCACGTGGATACAAATATAGAAAATAAAAAAAAATTACGTACAGGATTTACAACAGGAAGTTGTGCCACAGCATCATCAAAGGCAGGAGTTTTATCAATAATCAATCAAAAGAAAATTGAAAAAATAGATATCATATTACCAAAACGCACAAGATTAGATATCCAAATTAATTCATGTGAGTTTACAGAAAAATCAGCAAAATGTTCTGTAATAAAAGATGGAGGAGATGATCCCGATGTTACGCATGGTGCAGAAATTTTTGTGGATGTAGTATTAACAGATAAGATTGGTGAAATTGAAATTGATGGAGGAGAAGGTGTTGGACGAGTTACAAAACCAGGATTAGGATTAGAAATTGGAAGTGCTGCAATTAATCCTACACCAAAGAAAATGATTTTAGAAAATATCAAAGACGTGGGTAGTGAGCTGCTTGAAAAAAATGGAGTTAAGGTTACAGTCTCAGTACCCAAGGGAAAAGAGCTTGGAACAAAAACTGATAATCCAAGAATCGGAATAATGGGAGGGATTTCTATTTTAGGAACAAGTGGAATTGTAATTCCTTATTCAACAGCATCGTTTGCTGCTGCAATACGACAACAAATTGCAGTTGTAAGTTCAATGAATGATGACAGTGTTGTTTTAACAACGGGTGGTAGAAGCGAAGATTTTGCTAGAGAGATAATAGAGTTACCAGATCATTCATTTATTCAAATGGGTGACTTTTCAGGTTATACAATCAAACAGTGTGCAAGACAAGGATTGAAGAAAGCATATGTTGCAGGATTTATTGGTAAATTAGCAAAAATGGCAGCAGGAATAAAACAGACTCATGTAAAAGGTGGAAAAGTAGACATGAAATTTCTTTCTGAGCTTGCAAAAAGATGTAATGCAAATTCAGAAACAATTGGGAGAATTTTAAGAGCAAATACGGCTAGAAATGTTCAAGAAATTATTATGGAAGATAATATAGAGGGATTTTTTGATGAGATTACAAAAGAGACATACAAACAGATGAGACAACATTCTGATGAGAAGGTTCCAGTAGAGGTGATACTGTTTGATTTTGATGGTAAAGTATTATCCAAGTATGAAAAAGAGTAAGGCATTTAATTAATTCACAATTTTCAAAAATATGAAAAAAATAGCTGTTTTAGCAATCACAAAAAATGGAATCGAGATAGGATTAAAACTGAAAGGATATTTCTCAGATTTTGAGGTTTTTGCTCCAATAAAATTTTCAGATAATAATGAGAAAATTCAATGGTATGACGAATCAACTAGTCAAAAAATTGTAGATTTATTCAAAGCGAATGATGGAATAATTTGTTTATTTTCTTTAGGTGCAGTAATAAGATTACTTGCACCACATATCAAAGATAAGAAAACTGATCCTGCAGTAATTGTAATTGATGATAATGCAAACTTTGTCATCAGTGTTTTATCAGGACATTTAGGAGGAGCAAATGAACTTTCAAATGAGATTGCAGAAAAAATGAAAGCTACTCCAGTAATTACAACAGCTGCAGATGTAAACAAAACTATAGCTGTTGATCTTGTTGGAAAAGAATTTGGTTGGAAAATTAATGACGATAGTAATGTAACTAGAATTAGTGCATTTATGGTAAATAAAGAACCAATTGGAGTTTTCCAAAACCTAGGTCAAAAAGAATGGTGGAAAGGAAAGTTACCAGAGAATATTTCATTTTTTCCGAAATTAGAAGATTTGAAAAATTCAGATTCAAAAGGATATTTGATCATTACAAATGATGAAATAAAAGACGAAGATGTATTGAAAAATTCGGTCATCTATAGAGTTCCAGATTTGGTCATAGGAATTGGATTACATTGGGATACATCAAAAGAGACTATTTTGAATGGAGTGAGCGAAACGTTAGAAAAATTTGGGTTGAAACAAAATCAAATAGCTAGGTTTGTATCTATTAAAAAAGACAAAGATGTCATAGGGTTAATCGAATTGGGAAAAGATATGCAGATACCAGTAGAATACATTGATAGAGAAGAATTAGCGACAATTAATGCACCAAATCCTTCAAAAACAGTTCAAGCATTTGAAGGAACTCCAAGCGTCTCTGAAGCTGCTGCAATAAAATCATCACAAGGTGAATTAATAGTTGAAAAACAAAAATTTCCTCCTAATCTTACAGTAGCCATAGCGAGGATGATGAAATGAAAAAAGGATTAATGATAATCGACAGAGGCAGTAGAGAAAGAGAAGCCGGTGAAGAGCTAGAAGTGATTTGTGAAAAAGTAAAAGAAAAAGGAAATTATGATTTTACAGAATTTTGCTTTTTAGAAGTGGTTCCACCATTTATTGAAGATGGAATGGAGAAATGTTTGAAAAAAGATGTAGAACAAATGACAATTGTTCCATATTTCCTATATCCTGGTAGAAAAGTGAAAATTGCAGTAGCAGATGCAATGAAATATCAAAAAAATACAAAGATCAAATTTTTAGTTTCAAAACCAATGACTATGCATAAAAAATTAGTAGAATTGGTGGATAATAGAGTAATTACTACATTAAAAGAAAATTCAGTAGACATCCCAAGAGAAAAAGTAGATGTACTTATCATAGGACATGGAAGTAAAGATCCAAATTCAGGAATATCAATTGATTATGTGGTAGATCAGCTAAAACCATCTTATAGAAATGTAAGTAGATGTTATTTAGAAATAGAAGGACCGACTATTGAAGAAGGAATACAAGCCTGTGAAAAAAATAATCCTGAAGTTTTGATTATTGTTTTTTACTTTTTACATGAAGGTGCTCACGTGAAAATAGATGTTAATAATGATCTTTTACCAGCTTTGGATAATGCAAATTTAAAGAAGGTATTTGTTACAAAACACTTAGGTACAGATGAAAAGATGATTGATTTGATTTTAGAAAGAGCAAGAGAGGTAGAAAATGCAAACTAGGAAAGGACAAGAAATTGAAGATGAAAGCATGCAGATCATTGAAAATGAAATTGGTACACATACATTCAATGAAATGGAATGGCCAATCGTTCGAAGAATAATTCATTCAACTGCAGATTTCGATTTTGCCGGAGAAAATAAGTTATTATTCCATAAAGATGCGATTTCAAATGGAATTAATGCACTGAAAAATGGATGCAGTATTGTTACAGATGTAAACGGAGTTATTGGATTAATGAATAAACAAAATCCTAAAGATTTTGGAAATAATTTGATTTGTAATATTTCAGACCAATCTTTAATGGAATCTGCAAAAAAAGCAGGAAAAACAAGAGCTCAAATGTCTATGAGAGTAGCTGAAAAAGATATCAACGGAGGAATTGTTGTTGTAGGAAATGCACCTACTGCACTTCTTGAAGTAATGGAAATGGTTAGAGAAGGATTAGTCAAACCAGCACTTGTAGTAGGTATCCCAGTAGGTTTTGTTTCAGCAGTTGAATCAAAAGATGAATTATCAAAAACAGATATCCCATTCATAACAAATATTGGTCGTAAAGGAGGAAGTCCTTGTGCATCTGCAATAATTAATGCATTATACAAATTATTAAGACAAGGAATTAACTAAATTTTCAAAGTATTTTTAATTAAATTTGAAGCAAATTTTGCACTATCAAAATAAAGATGACAGTATGATGCAACAGTATTGTATTCAGTTAATGCATCTTTATGTGAGGAAATACCCTCACCAATTTTTAGATCATAAAGAAATTTTGAGTCTTTTTGCACATTAATTATTTTTGAATAATGAAATTCATGTGCACGGAAATTACGTGGATTGGATATAAGACAATTTGAATTAATTTTTCCCTCAGTATAATTTAATGTCATTTTTTTTGTCATTATTGTATCTACATCAAACAATCCAATCATCTTAGATTTTTTATTTCCATAAGTAATAGAATTTGTCAAATACATGAGCCCACCACATTCAGCATAAATTGGTGTTCCATTTTCAGCATTATCTTTTATAGACTTCTTCATTGATGAATTTTTTGCTAATGAGGAAGCCAAAATTTCAGGAAAGCCTCCCCCAAGGAAAATTAAATCACAGTTTGGTACTTTCTCATCACTAATAGGACTAAAAAATTTTATTTTTGCGCCTTCACGTCTTAATGCTTCAATATTGTCATGATAATAGAAATTAAATGAGTTATCAAGAGCAAGTGCAATAGATATTTTTGGTTTTTTTGTTGTTACAGATTTGATTTTGTCTAAGGAAGATGTTGTTTTACAGATTTTTTCAATTAGACCAAAATCAAGATAATCAGAAATTTCTTTTGAAAGTTGTTTTATTTTGTTATGAAGTTGTTTTTGTTCTCTAACAGGAATTAGCCCTAAGTGTCTTGACTCTAAATTAACTGATGGATTTTTTGGTATGACACCAATTATTGGAATTTTTAGACTACTGAGTGCACTTCTACACAAATCTTCATGCTTTTTACTTCCAATTTTATTTAGAATTATTCCTGCAATCCTTGAATTTTTATGAAATTTTGTAAATCCCAATGCAGTTGCAGCAATTGAACGAGATGTTTTACTTGCATCAAGAATCAAGATTACAGGAGATTCCAACAATGTAGCGACATGATGAGTACTTGCAAGATTTGAGTTTCCACCAAATCCATCATAATAACCCATTACACCTTCAATAATTGAGATATCAGAATTGGAATTTCTTGTAAAACTTTGAATTAATTCTTGTTTTCCCATTAACCAAACATCCAAATTTTTAGTTTCAGTTTTTGAAATAGAACTCAAGTAACTTGGATCAATATAATCAGGTCCAACTTTGAATGGCTGTACTGAAAAACCTCTTTTTTTTAAACCATAAATTATTGCACTTGTAATTGACGTTTTTCCAACACCACTAGTGGAACCTGCAATTACTAATCTTGGAACTCTCAATTTCTTTTGTTAATGTTGTTTTTTATTTAAATGGATTTAATTGAATATTTACAATGTTATTAGTAGATGGTTTCTTTGTGTAAATATGAGTGAAAAAGGACTAGTGATTGTTTATACAGGAAATGGAAAAGGCAAAACTACTGCCGCATTAGGTATGGCATTAAGAGCAATCGGTTATGAACACAAAGTATGCATGTTACAATTCATCAAAGGTTCTTGGCATTATGGAGAAATGGATTCTTCAAAGAAATTGGAACCAAATTTTGAATTAATTGCAGTGGGAAAAGGATTTGTTGGAATATTAGATGATAATAGTCCAAGAGAAGAACATGAGAAATATGCTGCAGAAGCAGTAAGAATTTGTAGAGAAAAAATCTTTTCAGAGAAATATGATGTCATTATACTAGATGAAGTAAACTATGCAATAAATTTGGGATTGATAGAAGTACAAGAAATAATAAAAATAATCAAAGAGAAACCTTCGGAACTTGATCTTGTTTTAACAGGAAGAAATGTAAAAGATGAGATTGTAGAATTAGCAGATTTAGTTACAGAGATGAAGGAGATAAAACATCCATTCAAATCAGGAATAAAGGCAAAGAAAGGAATTGATTTTTAACCTTAGTGAATGGAGAGAAAATAGAAATGGCATCAGATACACAAGAATTACCAGAAACTGGTGAAATTGTAATTGCGACAATTACAAAAATTAGTGATCATGGTGCTTACGTCACACTAGATGAATATAATAAAATTCAAGGATTCCTACATGTTTCAGAAATTGCTCCAGGTTGGGTACGTAAGGTAAACAAGTATGTTAGAGAAGGAGAGAAAAAAGTACTACTTGTAAAAAAAGTTGAAAGCGGTAGAAAAGAAATTGATTTGTCATTAAAACAAATTTCAAAAGACCAAAGAAAAAAGAAACTTCTTGATGTCAAGAGATTTGAAAAAGAACATGGAATCTTAAAAAATATTCAAGAAAAAGCAAAACTTACCACAAAACAAATTGAAGAGCTAGAGGATAAATTTTTGTCAAAATATGATTCAGTTTATGATGCAATGTTGAATATTGCAATTAAAGGGAGTACAGAGATAGAAGATTTGAAATTACAAAAAAAGGTTATAACAACTATTGAAGATATTTGTTCAAAAATGAAACTTCCTTCAGTAGAGTTGAGAGGTATTTTAGAGATTTCAAATAACAAATCTAACGGAGTTGAACTAATACAAAAGACACTGTCTGATGCAGAAAATGTTGAAGATGCGAAAATAGCGATAACGTATTTGGGTGCACCAAAATATAGATTAAGTTTGGTTTCTCAAGATTTTAAAACTGCAGAAAAATCCTTGAAGCCTATTTTAGAAAAAATTGAGAAGAGTGTAAAAAAACAAAATGGAGTTTATAATTTTACTAGAGAAGAATCAATTAAAACTGGTGAAGGATAATGCGTTTTCAATTAAGAAAATGTACAGAATGTGGAAAATACACATTAAAAGAAATTTGTAAAAAATGTGATAAATCTACAAAAAGTGTACATCCTGCAAAATTTTCGCCTGATGACAAATATCTTAGATACAGAATTGCAGAAAAAGAATAAAGAATTATCTGTATTCTTCACCACAATCACCAATTGATTCAAAAAGATTGTTTGATTTTGACGTGATAGATTTTATCTTTTCAATATCATCATTTTGTAATCGTAGTGAGAATGTTTTAGAATTTTGTTCAATGTGATTAGATAATCCTAATCTAGAACCAATTATTGTACCTGCAACTGTAGGTCTATCTAAAATAAAACGTGTTGCAACATTTGCAATTTGGACATTATGTTTTTTTGCAATCTCATCTAATGTGAAAAGTAATTCTTGAAATAAGTTCCAACCTCCCCATGAATTAATCATGTTCATATATTTTTGAAGACTGTATGTATCAAGATCTGCTTGCGTAGGTTTTGGAACACCCAAATAATTTTCAGTTAGTAATCCACCAAGCAAAGTTCCATATGCCAAAATTTTCATATCATGGTTTTTACAAAATGACGCCATTTTGACATTAGGACGTTGATCAATTATAGAATATTGAACCTGATTCGAGACTAATTGTATTCCATCATCAACCATTACCTGCATTCGCTCCGTATCAAAATTAGTTAATGCAAGATGAGAGATCTTTCCATTGTCACGAAGATTTGTGAGTTCATGTAATGCATCAATGTAATTTGCATCATTATAATCCCACCAATGAAATTGAATTACATCAATTACATCTACATTCATTTTTTTCATAGATTGATCGATAGAATGCTCAACAATTGATCTAGTCATTGGCCCAGGATTTGGAACGAATTTTGTAAAGCCTTGAATTTTTTCTAGTTCATTCTTTCCTTTCTTTTTTTCTATTTCATTTCTAAAATCACCATAAAATGATTCAGCTGGTCCATAGATGTCAGCCATATCCCAAGTGTTGAATCCATTTTCATTGTAATCTAACATTTGCGAGATAGCTGAATCATGATTGATTTCTCCATGTCCGCCAGCTACCTGCCACATTCCATTTAAAATTCTACATATTGAAAAATCAGGAGCCAGTTGAATTGTTTCAATTTCAGACAACATGATTAGTTAGAATTAAGATAATTTAGGATAATCGTTTCAATCCAGTTTCAATTGCATTTTGCAATGCATCTCTATGTTCTTCAATTATGCCTCTAATCTCAAATGTATCGACATATCCACCAGCGGATGCTCGGGTAGATTTTAACAGATAATGTAGAGTAGCTTCTTCAATTTTGCCCACATAATATCCATAAAGAAAATCAAGCTCATTTTCACATTTCCAGACTTTTTTAATTTCCAAAAACGTTTCTTTGATTTCTAACGGAATTTCTTGTATTCTGCGCAATATGTAATCATTTAATGATTTTAAGGTAGAAGTATCTGTAATCACAGTCAGTATTATTTACAAACAGTTAATCAAGATAGCTGAAATAGATTTAACTTTAGTAATTTAGGAATTTATTTTATAAGATGTCATCTCAAAGTACAATTCTTAACTCATTTCCAAAGGAGTTTACACCAAGACCATTACAAGAAAAGCTCATAAAAGAAATTCAAGAGAAAATTAATGTAGGTGCTAAAGTTGTATTACTTTCAGCACCAACAGGTATTGGAAAATCATTAATTGCAGCAAGTGTTGCAGGATATTTTGGAAGTTCATTTGTTGTTACCGCATCAAAACATCTTCAGGATCAATATACCAAAGACATGCCATGGTTCAAACCAAACAAAGGAATGCCAAATTTTGCATGTCATAAAATGATGGAAAAACATGGAATAGATCTTACAGAGACAGATTTTGCCATACAAAACAAATGGACCTGTGACATGGGAACATGTTTTGATAAAAAAACAAAAAAAGAATGTAACTATAAACCAAAACTTTCTGATGTTGCAGAAGGAAAAATAAAAAAAGATGATTGTTCATACTATTTACAAAAATATCAAAGTCTAGTCTCATCTCATTCAATATGGAACTATGCTTCATATTTTCAAATGATGAAATATCAAAAGGAAAAGTATGCGGAGTATCTTAATAAAAAAGTTGCAATTTTTGATGAAGCACATAGAATTGAAGATCAAATAATTCAGTTTGTCGGAATTGATATTTACGAAAGAAATCTCAATGAATGTAAAATTGATGTAGAAAATTATGATTTACAAGATATCGATGATGTTATGAAATTATCAGATGGTTTATCCGAATCATATGCAAGACAAATTAGTGAATTAGAAGATAGTAGTGCGTTTGCCCAAAATCCTGATTACGAAGTAGTTCAGGCATTAGAAAACAAATACAAAAAATATGCCGAAGCACGTTCCGAGATTTATTCAAATAAAGAAAATTTCATCTTAAACAAGCCATATTATGACGAAGGAGGAAAATTTAGATCATTATCAGTAAAACCACTTGATATTTCAAAATATGTTAGTACGTTTTTTGATCATCCAGTTCAGATTTTCATGTCTGCCACCATAGACAAAGAAAGCTTTTGCGAAAATACTGGATTCAATCCAGGAATGGTAGAAATTGTTGACACACAAGTATCTCCCTTTCCAATGGAAAATAGAAAAGTAGAGTTTACAGATGTCAAACGTCTTAGTTATAGTTCAACTAGAGATGATGAACAATTAGTAATCAAAAAAATTAATGACATAATGACAAAATATAATGATAAGAAAGGATTGATTTTGACATCATCGAAATCAAGATGTTATGAGATTTTAGAAAATCTTTCTGAAGAAAATAAAAAAAGAATTCGTATTTGTCACAGCTTCAATGCAGATGGAAAGACACAAGACCAAGTTGTACAAGAACACGTAGACAGTGAAAATGGTGTTTTACTTTCATCATCATTATGGGAAGGAGTTGATCTAAAAGAAGACATGTCAAGATTTCAAATTATTGCTAAAGCACCATATCCAATGTTATCTGAAACTAGAACAAAAATAAAAATGCAGAAATATCCATTGTGGTACAAAGCACAAGCAATAATGAAATTGTTACAAGGATTCGGAAGATCAATTAGAGATTATGGTGATTGGGCAGACACATATGTTCTTGATTCAGCAGCACATGAATTGCTCTTAATGAATAGAAAAATGGTGCCTCATGCATATCATGATGTTATTTTTCCAAGTTCATTCAAAGAATTTTTGGGATAATTATTCACAACCATACTTCAGAGCCCAATCTAATCCACCAAACTCACTTCTATCACAGAATCGAGGATCAAGTTCGCCATGATTATTTTCTACAAGTAATTCATTAAGCGATGTTTCACTACAAAATACAAGACCAACTTCTCTTCCAAATGTTGGTTTTTGGCCTCGATCTAAAATAAAAACAGATTCACTTCCTGCGGGACATTGTGATTCTACAAATGCTTTGGACTCATTTCCACCGGGTTCGGTACGTTCTGGTGCATTTACAAGTGCAAGTCTAATTCTAATTTCCTGA
The DNA here is from genome assembly GCA_937896695.1 of uncultured Candidatus Nitrosopelagicus sp. Classification (GTDB taxonomy): domain Archaea; phylum Thermoproteota; class Nitrososphaeria; order Nitrososphaerales; family Nitrosopumilaceae; genus Nitrosopelagicus. The sequence continues at coordinate 11,545 of CALBOT010000119.1, forward strand.
CCCTCATCAGATAGAAATTTTACGGTATCACCATCAACTATCTGAGCAATAATTCCAGTAGTACAGATTTGTTCTTTACAATCTACTGAAGTATCAGGAGGAGTGATCGATATGGAATAAGCAACAATCCCAATACCTATTACAGAAACAAGCATCATTGACATTGCCTTTAACAAATTACCCATGAACTACATATTCAGTGATACAATATAGATGATTTTTTAACATAATGAATTTGAATAATATTATGCCAAATATTACCGATGCAAGAAACTTTGCTAAGAAGAAGCATACAGGTCAATTAAGAAAAAATGGAAAAACAACAACATTTTCTCATCTAAAAGATGTTGTAAAAAATTTGAAAAAAATGAAGGTAACAAATGAAGATACTATTTGTGCCGGATGGTTACATGACACAATAGAAGATACAGATACTGATTTTGATTCTATAAAAGATAGATTTGGTAAAAATGTGGCAGAAATTGTAGTATCAGTTACCAAAGATAATCGCTTACCAAAAAAACAAAGAGAAATAAAATATGCAAGAGATTTGAAAACATCTAACACTAAAGCAAAACTGGTAAAAATTGCCGATATTTTAGCAAATGTGAATGATGCACCAAATGCAGAAAGAAATGCAAGATGGGAAAAACAACAATTTGTAAAAAAATCAAAGTATTGGAGTTATGTTTCACAGGTTAAACCAGGTAAACTTGCAGAATTAACATGGGCAAAAAATGAATGG
>CALBOT010000120.1 GCA_937896695.1 uncultured Candidatus Nitrosopelagicus sp.
GTGTGATTGATAGTTCTCCATCACAATCAGTCTTAATTGCTATAATCAATGATTTGTTTTCAGTATCTGGTGTAATACTCTGAATTTCTGCACAAGTTAAGTTGTAATCTAGTAAATGATCTTCTATCATGATTGATTGTGACGTATCTTCATTTTCTTTCATTGCAAATTCAGGTGTAGTCTGTACGCCTGCAGAAATCATTCCTCCGTATTCAAATTCAACTTGGGTTGAATTATCTCCATAATTCACTAAAATTGTATAAGTACCCGTTTCTTTCCATTTGCCACCTATTGATGTTGAAATAGTTTCAGTAAAATTTCCATCTGATTCTACATCTATCTGTGCCAGATGTATCATATTTCCCATTGGGCTAACAACTCGAATTAGAGCTTGAGTTCCTTCAAGTGTAATGTCCACGAGCCCCAAGATTTCTATAGATTCTCCAGCTGCATAGGATTCTTTCTCAGTTATAACTGTCAAGACTTGATTTGATTGAGCAAATGATTCCCCTCCCAAAAATGGTAATAATATCAAACTAGCAATTACTAGAATTGAAATCTGTTTTGATTTCACAATTTTAGATTCTTAGGATCCTATTTAACCGGTTTGTGTAAAAAAAACCAATCATAATAGAAAATTTTTGAAATTTCTGGAAAATTTCTAATTAAATATATATTGCGCTCATAGAGAATTTGTACAGTTTGTATCAATACTTCTTTTCTGTAACTAATGTTATGTATGGAGGATTGAATTAGATGGCAACCAAGAAAAACCCAATCTTAGTACCCGATCATGTTTATGTTCCAAAACATGAAATAATGAACAAAAAAGATGCTCAAAAAGTTTTAGATGAATTCAATTGTAAACCAACAGAATTACCATTAATCTTTGTAACCGATCCTGCAATTCTTGGACTTGGAGTAAAACCAGGTGACATGATAAGAATTACGAGAAAAAGTGGAACTGCTGGTGAAAGTACCTATTATCGATATGTGGTGGAAACTTAATGGCAGAAAATTATAATCAACGTTGGCCTGTCATTCAAGACATACTTAAAAGAGAAGGAATTGCACGACAACATCTTACTTCCTTTGATGAATTTTTGGATAATGGTTTACAAAGTATTATTCAAGAAGTAGGACAAATTGAAATTGAAAACGCAGAATATCCTTATAAAATTCAACTTGGAAAAATAAAACTTCAACAACCACGAATGATGGAATTAGATGGTTCTATTACTCATGTAACTCCTGCTGAAGCAAGATTACGAAATATTTCATATGTTGCACCAATTATGATGGAGGCAAGTGTTGTTGAAGATGGAAAAACTTTGGAAACTCGTTTTGTTCATATTGGTGATATGCCAGTGATGGTAAAATCACATGCATGTATCCTGAACACATTCACTGATCAAAAATTAATTGATCATCAAGAAGACCCACGTGACCCTGGCGGATATTTTATCATTAATGGTTCTGAAAGAGTTGTAGTTGGTTTAGAAGATCTTTCTTACAATAAAATTATTGTTGATGCAGAAAAAGTTGGAGGAAAAATAGTTCACAAAGCTAAAGTTTATTCTTCTATCATTGGTTATCGTGCAAAATTAGAATTAATCATGAAAGATGATGGAATGATTGTTGCAAAAATTCCTGGTTCTCCTGTCGATATTCCGGTTGTAACTTTAATGCGTGCACTTGGATTGGAATCTGATAAAGACATTGCAGGTGCAGTATCACTTGTAGATGAAATACAAGATCATCTTGAAGGTTCATTTGAAAAAGCAGGTGATGTTCCAACTTCCAAAGATGCGATTGTTTACATTAGTAAAAGAATTGCACCTGGAATGTTAGAAGAATTTCAAATTAAAAGGGCTGAAACACTTCTTGATTGGGGACTGTTACCTCACTTAGGTAAACATCCTGAAAATAGAAAAGAAAAAGCACACTTTATGGGTGAAGCAGCATGTAAATTATTAGAACTGAAGTTAGGATGGATTGAACCTGATGATAAAGACCATTACGGAAACAAAGTAATCAAATTTGCAGGTCAAATGCTTGCTGATTTGTTTAGAACTGCATTCCGTAATTTAGTTCGAGATATGAAATACCAACTAGAACGTTCTGGTCAAAAACGTGGAATAAATGCAGTTGCTGCAGCAATAAGACCTGGAATTGTTTCAGACAAACTAAACAATGCTATTGCTACAGGTAATTGGGGCAGAGGACGTGTTGGTGTTACACAATTACTTGATAGAACCAATTATCTTTCAACCATTAGTCATTTGAGAAGAGTACAATCTCCTCTTAGTAGAACTCAGCCAAACTTTGAGGCAAGAGATTTACACTCAACACACTTTGGTAGAATTTGTCCAAGTGAAACCCCTGAAGGCTCAAATTGTGGTTTGGTAAAGAACTTAGCATTATCTGCTATCATATCTCAAAATGTTCCTTCTGAAGAAATTGTTGAAAAATTATTTGATATTGGTGTATCTGATTTAGTATCTACATCTAATGATATCAAGAAAGATGGCACTCGTGTATTTGTTGATGGAAAACTAATTGGATTCCACAAAGATGGTCAAAACCTAGTTGAACAAATGCGTGAATTTAGAAGAACTTCAAAGATACATCCACATGTTGGAATATCTATACACAAACCTGAAGAAGAAGGTGCAACTCAAAGATTATACGTTAATTGCAATGCTGGTCGTGTACTAAGACCTCTAGTAATTATCAAAGATGGAAAAACTCTACTCTCACAGGACATTCTTGAAAAAATATCTAAGAAACTGATTTCTTGGAATGATCTAGTTCGAATGGGTGTAATTGAATTACTTGATGCAAATGAAGAAGAAAATTGCTATGTAACATTTGATGATAAGAATACAAAAAAATTCACTCATATGGAAATTTTCCCATCTGCAATTCTTGGCGCCGGTGCATCAATCATTCCTTATCCTGAACATAATCAATCACCAAGAAATACTTACGAATCTGCAATGGCAAAACAAAGTCTTGGATTT